>NZ_NOIF01000068.1 GCF_002265265.1 Photobacterium sanguinicancri | reverse complement strand
GCATTAATTACACTTGGATTTTGACAGCTCTGGAGGATCGTTCAACCGATCATATTTACGCTAACTGATCGGCATTACCTAATGACAAGGGGCTTTATTTTAGGACGAGACAGAGGTTTATATTTAAAGCTAAATTAGCAAGCAACTTAAATTTAACCACATTCTTTATTCTTTTCTTCCATCGCTATCAATTCTAGATGCTCATCACAAAGATAGTAACGGCAAGGCCCACTCCCCATATCATGCAAACAGACTTTTTTAGGCTTATTTTTTTTCGACCTATACAATGCGTTATCCGCTAAAGAGATAACACTATCAAGCTCACCTGTTACAGCCGCAAAACCCACACTCACAGTGTAAGTCGCTTTTTTACCATTAAAATGTACCTCTTGTTGGCTCAAAGCTAACCGTAAATCTTGAAGTTGTGTATCCGCAGCTTGGTATGAACTAGCAGCAAACAGGATAGAGAATTCATCGCCACCATACCGAGCAATGATAGCCTGATCAGGCATGATCTCTTTCAATTTTCCTGCAACAGACAAAATCACTTGGTCACCAAATAAATGGCCTAGCCCATCATTAATCATCTTAAAGTCATCGATATCCAGCATCGCTAAATAATAACCAGTATATTTTTTACTTATTACTTGCTGAATATGTGAGCGGAGATAGTTTTTGTTCATTAGGTTCGTCATTTGATCTTTATCTTTGATCCGCTGTCTTAATAGCACATGATTTAACGCCCCCTGAGCATAAACACGGTAGATATTAACAAACCAAGGTAGTAGCGCAGGCGCCCCCAATAAGTAGGCAATGCCTTGCAGCTGATCATTATTAACAAGAGGCACTCGAAACACGGCACGCGTTGGTGATATATGACGCGCGATAAGATCATCTCTATTTACTGTCGAAATGCGCATAGATTGTCGTTTATCAGGGGGAAGACATTGCTCGACCTCCTCTTGCGGGTATATATACTTTTTACTAACATCTGTATATTCACGTAGATCTTCGTTATATGTAAACAACACAACGCTTTCACAAGGGACGAGATCTTTAATCACGGTATTAAGCTTTTTATTTAGGGTTACTAGATCATCAACCTCTGTCAGTTGCCTACCATTAATATGGACTCGTTTTGAGATTAAATTAATCAGTATCATGATCCCGATAACACAGAATAAAGTAATGCTCACTGCACCTAAATTAAAAGCTTGAGAGGTAATGTCTTGGGTAATCGTGCCCGATAATAAAATCCAACCAAATGCATTCTGTGCATCATAAACACTAAACTTCCAGCGCATCTTGTACATATACCCATCAACGGCACCTTGCGTTTCGCCTTGCTTTATCTTGTTAACCAACTCGGGTGATACACTGACAGATAGCGTACCAATACGTGAATGGTCAGGGTGCATAATAACCTGGCGACTATGCATATCAACGACATAAACATAGCCATTTTCCATTGTTTTCAGTAAGGCTAGTTGCTTATATAGCTCAGTAACGTCGGTTTCCAACAAAATATAGGCAAGCTGCTGATTTGCCATTTCGATCACTTTAACAACCGTAACACTCCATTTATCCGTTGTGCGACTCATATAAATCGGCGATATATAACTTTCTCCGATTATCGTATCAGGGTTATACCATGGGCGATTTTCCATTTTTTTTGCCACATTATGCACTTCAATCCCTTTTGTAGCGAAATAACTGCCTTGTGAATAAATACCAACCTCTGAGAGATTTTTTTGATTCGCAATCAATGCGTCCCCCATAGCAAGGTAGTCATCAAAGGCGACATCACGCACCAGTATTTGTCCTAATAAATACAAGTGATTTTCAACAGCATTAAAATGCACTTTTAAATATTCATTTGCGACTGAGACATTATCTTTAGCTTGTTGGTAAGCAGCTTCACGGCTCACTTTTAGGTCAGAATACCCGACATAAGACAACGATAAGAAAACGACAACAATTAACGGGATAATTGTTTGTATTAAATGCTTCGGCTTTATATCCATCAATAAGAGCTCTTGGTAGTTATAATAACCACCGATTTTGAAAGGGTAAATATTAGTTATTAACCCAATTGTATATTAACCTACCGTGCAACATATTGTTGTATATCAGCTTTGTTGACACAGAGCACATTAAAGCTTGCTAATCGTATCTGGCTTGGGCAACGCTGTTCACTAAAAAGGAATGATCGCTGTATTGATTATGTGGACATATCTACAACTCACGGAATTAAAACTAAAACGCCCAATCGAGTAGATTGGGCGTTTTAATCGGTAAAGCGACTAGTGATAGTCCCGCAATGCTAAACAACCATGCGAACAACTACATAAACAACGCTGAATACAACAACGGATATTTCATTAATTAATAGCAAACATCGCCATGAACTCATTCACAGGCGTTGACTCTAACTTGGCTTGGTCACTGCATAATTCGAAAATAGATTGGCTGGTTGCAACTGGGAAACGGGTCTGCAAATTACGGACAAACTTACGTTCTAATACAGGTATTCCTTCTTGGCGACGACGGCGATGCCCTATTGGGTATTCAACGGCGACTTTCTCGGTCGAAGTACCATCCGTGAAGAACACTTGGATTGCATTAGCGATGGAACGTTTATCGTCTTCAAGGTACTCTGCGCTGTAACGCTTATCTTCCTGTACTTGCATTTTTTCACGCAGTATATCAATACGGGGATCACCGCGATGAAAATCATCTTCATAATGCTCGGCAATTAAATCACCATGAATCAATGGCACCGCAATCATGTATTGTAAGCAATGATCACGATCGGCAGGATTGGCCAAATCACCCACTTTTGAAATAATGCGAATAGCAGATTCATGCGTGGTAATTTCAATCCGCTCAATCTCATCAAGACGATCTTTTACATCTTGATGCAGCACCACCGCGCACTCAACGGCAGTCTGAGCATGAAACTCAGCAGGGAATGAAATTTTAAACAGCACATTTTCCATCACGTAGCTATCAAACGGCTGATTAACTTTAAACTGCTCGCCTTTAAACTGGACATCGTAAAAGCCCCACTGCGGCGCTGTTAATACCGATGGTAACCCCATCTCGCCTTTCATGGTGATCATGGCCAGTCGGACTGCGCGAGAAGTCGCATCACCCGCAGCCCATGATTTGCGTGACCCCGCATTAGGTGCATGGCGATAAGTACGAAGTGAACAACCATCAACCCATGCTTGTGAAACGGCATCAATAATTTGGTCACGGCTACCACCGAGCATTTTAGTAACAACCGCTGTGGAGGCAACACGTACTAATAACACATGATCTAAACCTACACGGTTATAGCTATTCTCTAATGCCAGTACCCCTTGAATTTCATGGGCTTTGATCATCGCTGTTAATACCTCGCGCACAGTAAGAGGCGCTTTACCCTCCGCAACAGCAACTCGACTCAGGTAATCGGCAGTCGCAAGGATCCCGCCAAGATTATCTGAAGGGTGTCCCCACTCTGCTGCTAGCCAAGTGTCGTTATAATCTAGCCACCGTATAATACAGCCGATATTAAATGCTGCCATCACAGGGTCGAGTTCATGCGATGTGCCCGGCACACGTGCACCATGCCGTACTGTTGTCCCTGGTACAATTGGACCTAAATGTTTAGTACATTCAGGAAAGCGTAACGCTAACAAGCCGCAGCCTAACGTATCCATCAAACAGTTTCGTGCGGTGTTATAGGCTTCTGTTGAATGAATATCACTATTAGCGACATAGTCTGCGATCTTTACCAACAATGCATCGGGGGCGGGACGTTCATTAATATCTACGTTCATGCTCATGTTTTATCCTTTCTAATCCTTTAGTTTTATCTGCTGTGATCTTATCTATTGAATTTCCACACCGCGCTTTAGTCTCGCTCTTCAATGGGCAACCAATCTTGATGCTCTGGCCCTTCATAATCTGCACTTGGGCGAATGATTCGGTTATGCGCGCGTTGTTCAAAAATATGCGCAGCCCAACCCGTGACTCGACTCATCACAAAAATAGGCGTGAATAACTTAGTAGGAATACCCATGAAATGGTAAGCAGATGCATGGAAAAAATCGGCATTAGCAAACAGTCCTTTCTCACGCTTTAGCACTTCTTCAACACGCACAGAAATATCGAACAATTGTGGATCTTTCGCATTCTTCGCCAGCTTGCGCGACCATTCTTTGATTAGCGCATTTCGTGGATCAGATTCGCGATAAATAGCATGGCCAAACCCCATGATTTTATCTTTGCCATCCAACATAAACATGATGCCTTGTTCAGCATCTTCAGGTGTTCGCCATTGTTGGATCATCGCCATTGCGGCTTCATTTGCCCCACCATGCAGCGGCCCTCGTAACGTACCAATTGCTGCCGTCACACAAGAATGAAGGTCTGACAATGTCGATGCACAAACGCGTCCAGCAAAAGTGGATGCGTTAAATTCATGCTCTGCATATAAAACAAGCGAACAATGCATCACTTGTTTATGCATTGCAGACGGTTTTTTATCAGTGAGCATTTCAAGGAAATAGCCACCAATACAAGGTTCTTTACTCAATGCAGTGTCGATGCGTACACCATCATGGCTAAAGCGATACCAGTAACAAATAATGGCGGGAAACATCGCCAGCAAAGTGTCTGTTTTATCTTGCTGTTGGCTAAAATCGGTTTCTTGATCCAAGTTACCTAACATAGAGCAACCCGTGCGCATCACATCCATAGGGTGTGCAGTGGCAGGTATAGCTTCTAACACTAGCTTGAGTGCATCAGGCAAACCTCGCTTTGCAATCAACGTCTGCTTATAATCATCCAGCTCTTGCTGATTAGGTAGTTTTCCTTTCAATAATAAATAGGCAACTTCTTCAAATTCAGCATTGTGTGCCAGATCAGTGATATCGTAACCGCGGTATGTCAGCCCAGTTCCCGTCTTACCCACTGTACATAATGATGTTGTTCCCGCACTTTGACCACGCAGTCCTGCACCACTAATGTGACTACTGTCCTTTTCTATATCAGCTACGGCGAGCGTTGGCATAGCAAACTCCTTTTGTCGATTACGTTATGAATACATAAATTTCACTGCACAAATGAAATTAGAGAACGAATTAATGACTTACTTTCTGCCCTTCTTTCTAGGCTATTTTTTTGAGAATAACTTATCGAGTGTTTCTTCATACTGGTGATAACCCAAGAATTGATAGAGCGCTTCTCGGGTTTGCATTGCATCAACAACCTGCCGCTGATGACCGTCATCTTTTAGATGCTGATAGACATTAAGCGCAGCTTGGTTCATGGCACGAAAAGCACTAAGCGGGTATAGCACCATATCAACACCACATTCTGCTAACTCTTCACCTGAGAATAATGGCGTTTGCCCAAATTCGGTTATGTTCGCTAAAATAGGCACATCAACTGCTGATGAAAACTGTTTATATTGATCTAACGTGTTTATCGCTTCGGGGAAAATCATATCGGCCCCCGCATCAATACAAGCAACAGCGCGTTCAATGGCAGCATCCATCCCTTCGACTGCTAAGGCATCTGTTCGTGCCATCACGACAAAATCACTGTCTGTTTTTGCGTCTACACAGGCCTTGATCCTATCGGCCATTTCTTGCTGACTCACAATGGCTTTATTAGGCCGATGACCACAGCGTTTTTGCGCAACTTGGTCTTCAATATGTACCGCTGCGGCACCGGCTTTTTCAATTTCTCGAATAGTACGCGCTATATTAAATGCACCACCAAAACCAGTGTCTATATCGACTAACAGCGGCAGTGAAGAGGCTGCCGTCACCCTGCGAACATCTTCAAGCACATCATTCAAGGTGGTGATGCCTAAGTCAGGCAAACCGTATGACGCATTGGCAATACCGCCCCCTGATAAATAGATCGCTTGATGCCCTACTTGCTCTGCCATCATTGCGCAATACGGATTTATTGCCCCTACTATTTGCAGTGGATTATTTGTCGCTACCGCGTGTCGAAATCGCTTTCCGGGTGTCATGATGCTCTCTCCTTGTCATCACTTAAGTGAAAGTCTGTCTCTAAACCTGTGATTAGTCTTACTCACAGGCATTTAATTTATTGTTCTATCAGCAGCTGTTGCTCTATTAATTGGCGGCTTCGCATAATGTGGCGGCGCATTAACATTTCGGCTAGTTCACCATCGCGTTCTTTTATTGCAGCGAGGATCTGAGCATGTTCACTCAAGGCTTGGCTTGGGCGAGAATGCGCTCGTGGGGATTGATAACGATACATGCGCAGTAAATGATAGAGCTCATCACACAGCAGACTTATCAGTTTGGAATTTCTACTGGCTTTGATGATCCGATAATGAAAATCAAAATCCCCTTGCTGATGGAAATAAGAAGCGCCTTCAACCTTTTCGATATGTTGATGATGGGTCGTTAATAAGCGCTGTAATCCTTCAATTTCTTCATCAGAAATATGAATGCAAGCAAGTCGTGCTGCCATTCCTTCTAAGGCTTCACGCACTGCATAAATTTCAATGAGCTTCTCTTGGCTCAGTTCGACAACTCGTGCGCCAACATGCGGCACTCGCTCAATGAGCCTTAGCGCTTCAACCCGCATCAAAGCCTCACGCAATGGCCCTCGGCTTACACCAAAAGTATTAGCAAGATCGGATTCTGCAATTTTACTGCCTGCGGGATATTCACCATTAACAATGCATTCAATCAACCGTTCTGTCAGATCCTCTGACTTAGTCAACTCTTTCACCGTAACCACTACTGCTATCCTTTTTACTAAACGCTAATCAACACAGCCTCTCGACAAAGATTGTCGACAATCAGCCCAACTAAAAACAAAAATAGTCAGATATCGCATAAAATACAAATAAATTGTAAACAAAAGGTTAACTTCGTGTTTTTGTTGTCAATTCGATGCTAAAAAGCACCTAACCATTTTTACTTATATCAGTTAGTAAAAGGAAAATAAAAAACGCCGAACCACATATGTGTTTCGGCGTTTGATTCAATAAATAAAGCGTTCTACTTTATGATACTAGATCACGATCGAAATTGAGTTTATTGTCGATTCTTCGTGCTATATCAATACTCTCGCTGCATTATCGCTTCCATACCAAACTGCTTATTACTTAATGTCAGCGTATTATCCGCCCCTAATTTATACTGGCTTTCATGCTGACCATCTTCATAAAGTAGGACGATATTATTGTCTTCAAGATAGTAGATACCACGGTGTTCTTTCATCTTCCCGTCAGTGCCTTTAACCTCTACCGAGAATAAGAAATCAGGGCGTAACAGAATAGATAAACCAGTAATATGTTCATCTACATCACTTCCCGATATACGAGAGGCATGCCACTGTCCAGGGAGGTTCTCTGGTGCCAATTTAGTGAATCGTGCACCATCGAGTACAAACTGATTGTAGCTAAGCATGTACGAGTGCAATTGTTCGGGTTGGTCACTCGACCGAAATATTATGTTTGTTTCATCGACATCGTATTGACCTTTCCACTGATCAACCGAGCCGTCGGCCCGCAGTAAACGCACAACAAAGTCATAGTTAGACGTAAACTTAATATTCATCGCTGTATAGCTTTCACCTTCGCTTTCTATACCTTCATCGTTAGTACTAAACCAATACCAATCACCAAGTAATAATGGATAATCAAACTCTGTTAGCTTTTCAGCAGCAACTTGGAAACTCCAAGTACTGATGAACAATGCAAAAGTGACGAGTAATGTTTTCATAGCACGACCTCACAAAACGAACGCTTATATAAAACCCTAGTCCTGATTGTTAGATCGAACACAAACTTTCGAGATAAATCACATTTTAGTTAGCGTTATCTCATCGCTGATACAAATTTATTGCATAGCACCTGCATAAAAAAACGGCCCTGATATTGCTATCAGGGCCGTTTCATTGTCTTGTTCAGATAACGTTAGCTTTGCGTATTGGTTAAATCCACAGTGATGGCCACTGCTTCATTTAAGTACGCATCGGGCGCTTCATAATCTTTTGGCACATCGTCCAGTGAAGCAAAAGGTTTTTTACCTATCGCCTTCTGGCGTTTATTCAAACGAGCTAAACGATCATGGTCATCTTTGTCTTGTTCTGCAATTCGCGTTTTTTCATTCAGCGAGATTGTTTTAATATCTTTCTCAGCTTGATACTTCGAAATATCATCAAGAATGAAACCAAATTCCATATCTTTCTGAATACGACCTTCATGCTTAGTAGATAACGACGGTAATACCGAAGAGAAGTTATCAACTTTCTGGTAACCCGCAGGTTTAATGCTATCCCAAGGTAATGCGTTATCTTCGACACTCTCACCTGTATCTGCAGGATCGATCGCCGTTGGGAAACTAATATCAGGAACAACACCTAGATTTTGCGTACTACCACCGTTGATACGGTAGAATTTCTGAATCGTGTATTGAACATGGCCAAGTGGCTTATCGAACAAATCATAAATATGGTTTAATGAACGATGCTGTTGCACTGTACCTTTACCAAATGATTGTTCACCCAATACCACTGCTCTACCGTAATCTTGCATAGCCGCTGCAAAGATTTCAGATGCCGATGCACTGTAACGATTCACTAATACCGTTAATGGGCCATCAAAATAAACGCGATCATCAGAATCACCGTTCACTTTCACGCGACCATAACTATCACGAACCTGTACAACAGGGCCCCCATTAATAAACAAACCCGTTAATGCTGTAGCCTCTGTTAGCGCACCACCACCATTGTTTCGTAAATCAATGACAACACCGTCGACTTGCTGATCATTCAGTGACGCAAGCTCTTTTTTAGTATCTTCAGACAAGCCAACGTAGAAACTTGGTACTTCAATCACACCAATTTTCTTACCGCCTTCAACTTTAACTTCTGATTTTACCGCTCGGTCTTCTAAACGAATTTTGTCACGCGTAATAGTGACATCGTAACTTTTGGCATTTTTGCTTTCAGGTAAGATCTCCAGAATAACCTTACTACCTTTCGGTCCTTTGATTAACTGAACAACATCATCAAGACGCCAGCCGATAATATCGACAATATCTTTACCTTCCTGACCAACACCAATAATGCGGTCACCAGCAGTTAACTGTTTAGATGAAGATGCAGGACCACCAGCAACCAGTGAACGAATCACAGTATAATCATCGACAACTTGTAATACCGCACCAATACCTTCTAGAGAAAGGTTCATTTCCGATTGGAATTGTTCAGCATTACGTGGCGATAGATAACTGGTGTGCGGATCCACTTCACGGGCAAAAGCATTCATGTAGATCTGGAACACATCTTCGCTATGCGATTGTGTTAGACGTTTAAGAGCGTTGTTATAACGCTTCCCTAATGTCTCTTTGATCTCTTTCCACTCTTTACCTGCGAGTTTTAGATTCAATGCATCATATTTAACACGCTTACGCCAAATTTCGTTCAGCTCATTACGGTCTTTTGCCCATGCTAATTCAGAGCGATCAATTGTAATGCTTTCATCGGCATCAAATTTGATTTCTCTATCAAGCAAAGACAACGCGTATTGGTAGCGATCGAATCGACGTTGAAGTGTTGTATTAAAAATATTGAAAGCAGCTGATGAATCACCCGATTTGAGCTGATCATCAAATTGATCTTCCCACTTATCAAAAGACTGAATGTCAGATTGCGTTAGGAAACTGCGATTGAAGTCCAACATTTTGACGTAACGGTCAAACATGCTAGCTGAGAATTGATCATCAAGTGCAAATTGCTTGTAGTGTGAACGTGTAAAACGCGATGCAATACGCTTACTAGCTGTCGCATGTTGTTTTTCAGCAGTTAACTGCGGCAAGTCACTTAATGAGTATTTAGCCTCTAGGGCTTGCGCTGATGCTGCCAGCATCATGCCGGCAGCGATCAGTGAGAAACGGAATCGACATTTCATACGTCGAGCATTCTCCTTTACGAACGCAGGTGCTCCGCTTTAACAGCCATAGTTAGACCATTACTCAAACGTACACGCACATCGTCCTTATTGATTTCAACGATAGTTGCCGGCATGTTGCCGGTACCCATGTTCACATTTACATCTTTGCCAACTTTAACTTCGTCAGCGTTTAGAGCACGGGTTGTTTCAACAGGCTTTTTATCTAGCTTAGTCGTTTTTTGCTTAGTGTTCTTTGGTTTAGCTGAATTTGTGCGATTTTTTTTCGCTTTAGCTTCACCTTCTTTAGCAACAGCGGCTTTCGCAACTGCTTGCTCTTTACGACGAGCACGTACTTTTGCTTTGCTTTCTTCTAGCGCTTTTTGTGCATGGTCAATATGCTCTTGCTCTAGCTCACCGCATGCGTTGCCATCTAGGTCTACGCGGTTTGCGCCAGCTTTGGCACCATGAAGGTAACGCCATGAAGAAGTGTATTGACGTAAAGCTGTACGTAATAATGTTTTGCTTACTTTAGGGTCGTCGCTTAGACGCGCAGCTAGATCTTGAAAGATACCAATCTTAAGTGGTTTAGCTTCACCTTCAACAGAGAAACATTTCGGGAAACGCTCAGCAATGTACGCAATAACTTCTTTACTGTTCGTTAACTTTTCAGAGTTTTCCATGGATTTTCCTGACTTAAAGCGAGACCATCTCGCTGTTAGTGCTTTGTTCAAAAAGAAATAGTTTGCGCTATTATAGTTACCTAGCGTTGAAAAACCACCGAAAGCATGAAATTAGAGGTGTTTTTGTAGCGCATTAATGAAAGAAACAAGACCCTCTTCATCAAATTGGTCAAATCTTGACAAGATAGGGCTGTCGATATCAAGCACGCCGTACAATTCGCCACCAATTCGGAACGGGATCACAATTTCAGAATTACTCGCAGCATCGCACGCAATGTGCCCTTCAAACTGATGAACATCATCAATGCGTTGAACTGTGTCTTCTGAAATAGCAGTACCGCACACCCCTCGCCCTACCGGAATACGTACACAAGCCACTTTTCCTTGAAATGGACCTAATACTAACTGCTCGCCTTTTAACAAATAAAAGCCAACCCAGTTAATATCCTCTAACTCCATGTTGAGTAACGCACTAATATTAGAGAGGTTAGCAATGACATCTGGCTCATCTTCTATGATAGCGACAGCTTGTTTTGTTAAACGATTATAAAACGCGAGTTTATTTTCCATGGCTTACTCCTTCTTTAGCCGCTAGAATGTGAATCTTGTTAATAATAGGAATCATTATCACCGTGAAAGATTCTGTAAATCAAATGATTAACTGGTCTTGGCTATTAAAGCAAGCAAAACGTCATCGACCACGATTAATTGCCGCTAACCTTATCGCTATCGTTGCAACCTTGGTTAGTGTTCCTATTCCACTATTAATGCCATTAATGGTGGATGAAGTATTACTTAATAAACCAGCCAATGGCATTGCCTTCTTAAACGCCTTTTTACCTGAATCTCTTCAAGAGGCTGGCGCTTATATTATCCTTGTACTTGTCATGATCGTTATCATGCGCATTATTAGCCAAGTCTTGAACATCCTACAAAGCCGCCAATTTACCTTGGTAGCTAAAGACGTAACTTACCTACTCCGTCAACGCTTGATCGATAAATTAGGCCGTATCAGTATGCGGCAGTACGAAGAACGCGGCAGCGGCGGTATTACATCGCACTTAATTACTGATATTGAAACCATTGATAAATTTGTTGGCGATACACTCAGCCGATTCTTAGTGAGTTTACTAACGCTTATTGGTACCGCGAGTATTTTGCTTTGGTTAAATTGGCAGTTAGGCTTATTCATCTTATTGGTGAACCCGATTGTTGTTTACGCTTCGCGTCTAATGGGTAGCCGTGTTAAGAACCTTAAAAAACAAGAAAACCAAGCATTTGAAAAATTCCAGCAACGCTTAGTAGAAACTCTTGATGGTCTGTATCAGCTGCGAGCCGCTAATCGTGAGAAAGAATTTTTAACGCAGTTAAAATCAAGTGCCGATGAGATTCGCCACAATGCAGACAAATACGCATGGCAATCAGAAGCTGCTGGACGTGTTTCATTCCTATTGTTCTTAGTCGGATTCGAATTATTCCGTGCCGCAGCCATGTTAATGGTGATATTCAGTGATTTAACGATTGGACAGATGTTCGCTGTTTTTGGTTACCTTTGGTTTATGTTAAGTCCGGTCCAAGAGTTACTCGGGATTCAATTTGCTTGGTATAGCGCTTCGGCTGCTATGCAACGCCTCAATGGCTTGATGACATTGGAAGAAGAAGTCCGCCCTGTAGCGACCGTTAACCCGTTCACCCCAAACCAAGCTTTATCGATAGATGTGCGTGATGTCCATTTTTCTTATGATGACGATAAAGAAGTCTTACGTGGCCTAAACTTAACGATTCCAGCCGGAAAACGCGTCGCATTAGTTGGAGCATCAGGTGGTGGTAAATCAACCCTTATCCAGCTGCTATTAGGTATCTACCAAAAAGACTCTGGCGACCTATTGATCAACGGTGAGCGCATTGAAGATGTCAGCTATGAGGCATTGCGTGAAAAAATGGCCGTCGTTTTACAACAGCCCGTTCTATTTAATGACACACTGAGGCATAATCTGACATTAGGTGCTGAATATAGCGATAGTGACCTATGGCAGGCGCTTGAAATTGCACAGTTAACGGACGTAACTAAACGGCTTACACATGGTTTAGATACTGAGATTGGTCGCCAAGGTATTCGCCTTTCAGGTGGGCAACGTCAACGTCTTGCGATTGCAAGAATGGTTCTGGCAAACCCTGATTTTGTGATTTTAGATGAAGCAACATCAGCCTTAGATACCGCGACAGAAGCTGCTTTACATACGGCACTTAATCAATTTTTGCGAGATAGAACGACATTAATTGTGGCGCACCGTTTATCTGCCGTTAAGCAAGCAGATATAATCTATGTACTTGAAGACGGAAAACTCAGCCAAGCTGGTACACATGATGAACTGGTTCGAAAAGAGGGCCTATATCAAACCTTGTATGGTTCGATACAGTCATCCAATCACGAGCAGAGTGAAGATAATCAACCGCTCACTATAGCCAGCGTCAACGTAAAATAATATAGTGTTCTTTTAAACCGCTGCTTATGCAGCGGTTATTCCATTCTGGATAAGAATAATTTCAGAAAGACTTAAAGGATTAACCAACCCATGTCGACGGCTCGCCTGTGTCCAGGCTGTGACTTGCCAGTGATGCCTAACGTCGCCCTTCGTGGTCAGAGTGCTTACTGCCCTCGCTGTAAAACACGTTTATATAGAGGTGGCTTTACCCGATTTACGGGGGAGTTTGCTATTGCATTAGCCTGTTTAATTCTTTTTATTCCGGCACATATTTACCCCATGATCACTATCCGATTATTTGGGCAGATGATCCCAGCAACATTACCTGCAGGGACTATCACATTAGCACCTGAATTTCCGGCTGTTGCCTTTTTGATTTTATTTTGTAGCACCATAGCCCCTCTTTTAGTGACCTTGGCAGTCATGACTGCACAAGTAAGCTTAAAAATTCAGCACTTTCGGCTATTCAAATCTTCAATGTGGATCATCCAACATCTAAAACACTGGGCTATGTATGAAGTGTTTCTTGTCAGCCTTGGAATTTCTTGCTTTAAAGTTCAAGACTATGCTGACATTTATATTGGCCCGGGGTTGATTAGCCTTGTCATCCTTCAAATATTGATGCTGCTACTGCTTACACGGATCAGCCCAACTCGCTATTGGGAAGCATGGCAACCTGAAACAAATCATAATCCTGATGAGCTAGTGCATCACTGCCATTCTTGCCACCTAAGTCAAGGAGCGAACAGCCATTGCACACGTTGCCATAGCCCATTGCATGCACGCCTACCCCATTCGATTCAAAAAACATGGGCGTATTTAATTTCAGCGACTATTTTTATTTTCCCAGCGAACTTATTCGCTATTTCGATCTTTTTAAATAATGGTAAACGTGCCGAAGACACCATTTTTTCAGGTGTAGCTCACTTGATTAAAACGGGTATGCCCGGCATCGCAGCCATTATTTTTATCGCTAGTATTGTTGTGCCAGTCGCCAAAATAGTGGGACTTGCCTACATATTGTTGTGTATTCAGTTTAAACGTCGTATTCACCACCGCTTTCGTATGCGCCTTTTTAGGATCATTCAGTGGATTGGTAAATGGTCAATGATGGATTTATTCGTAATTTCCATCATGGTTGCCTTAATTGACCGAGGACAAATACTCGATTTCACACCAGGCCCGGGCGCTGTTTCATTCGGGATTGTGGTTGTGCTAACTATGTTTGCAGCAGAAAGTTTAGATTCGCGCTTAATATGGGATAACTATGAACAACGGAAATAACAATCAACCAGAACCAGTAGATATTCACCGCGATAGGTCGGTATCTCCCCTTTGGTTACTTCCTATTTTAGCCTTTGCCCTTGCTGGATGGCTGGTCTTTAAAGCCGTAAATGATGCAGGTCAGCGGATTCAAATTCATTTTAATGATGCGGCAGGTCTAATTGCAGGGCGCACAACAATTCGCTATCAAGGACTTGAAGTCGGCATAGTACGCGATGTAACGCTATCTGATGATCTCGAAAGTATTTATGTTGAAGCCGATATCTATCCAGAAGCCGTTCAAACACTCAATACTGGTACACGCTTTTGGCTAGTAAAACCGAAAGCATCTATTACTGGTATTTCAGGTTTAGACGCTTTGGTATCAGGTAACTATATCGCGCTACAACCGGGTGAAGGTGAAGCAACGCAAAGCTTTACCGCTCTCGATGGCCAACCGTCTGACACCCCGATTGGTGCAGGGCTGTCTATTCAGCTGCGAGCACCTGACTTAGGCTCAATCAGTATTGGTTCCCAAGTATTCTATAAGAAGATCCCTGTTGGTGAAGTGTACAACTACACCTTAAGTAACAATAATAAACGTGTACTTGTTGATGTGTTAATTCAGCCGCAATATGCCGATTTAGTTACCAATAAAAGCCGCTTTTGGAATGTCAGCGGTATGAGTGCCAACATCAACTTCAATGGCGTTGATGTTCAGTTTGAAAGTTTATCTGCCATGATCGCTGGTGCTATCGCTTTTGATTCACCTGATGAAGGTCGAGCTATTGAAGATAACCATTTATTCCGCTTATACCCTGACCTGAATACCGCTGGCCGTGGCATCGCGATTAAAGTTGAACTACCAGAAAACAGTAACATCAGCGCAAGCGGTGCTCCGATTGTTTATCGCGGCCTTCAAATTGGCCAAATTTCAGATGTTCGCCTTGATGAAGCACGCAGCAAAATCATCGCACACGCAGCGATTGAACCTAGCATGAGCGACTTACTGAACAGCGGTTCAAGCCTACTACTTGAAGAAGCTGAATTATCGCTCACTGGTGTCAAAAACATTGGTAACTTGGTACGCGGTAACTTCCTTACCCTTATTCCAGGTGAAGGCGAACCAAGTCGGTTATTTAAAGCAATCACCAAAGATGAGCTGCAAGAGAAACAACATGGTGTAGCCACTTTCGATTTATATGCTGATAGTAGTTTTGGCATCAAGCGTGGTACGAAAATTCTGCACCGTGGTATTGCCGTGGGCCGTGTAACCCATGTAAAACTAGAAAAAGACAAAGTGCGCTTTAGCGTTATTGTTAATACTGAATATACATCGCTTATTGGTTCAGCCAGTCGCTTCTATATAGATGGTGGCATTAAAGCTAATCTAAGCAGCAAAGGGTTAGATGTTAGCTTGCCACCGGCAGAACAGTTGATCAGCAACGGCATTAGTTTCACCAGTGGCGGCAGTAAGAAAATCGCGAAAAATTACACTTTATATAGCAGTGAACGCCTAGCAACACTAGCAGCAGAGACAGCAAAAGGTTTTGCACGCTTCACCTTAGTAGCAAACGAACTACCACCAGTTTCTGAAGGTAGCCCTGTACTCTACCGCAACCTACAAGTAGGTGAAGTTACAAGCTACGCATTAACTGCATCTGGCGTAACCTTATCGTTAAACATTGAAAATAAATACCGCCATTTAGTTACCCAAAATACGGTTTTCTGGAATCGTTCTGGCGTTGAGGTTGAGGCAGGTTTAAGTGGCGTAAAAATTACCGCCTCCCCTGTCGCAACATTAATTAAAGGCGGCGTCGCCTTTGATGATATTGATGGTGTTAGTAACAAACAAAATGGTCGCTTTAAGCTTTATTCAAGCTTAAAGGATGCTCGTAATTTCGGACAAGAAATCCAACTAACGGCAAGCGATGCTCGTGCACTTGCTGTAGGCACTGAAATCCGTTACCAAGGCATTGCCATTGGTAAAATTACGACTATTACGCCTAATTTCGACAAAGGGAATGTGAACATTAGCGCTCGCCTTTTCCCACAGTTTGCCGACGTTATCGCCCGAGCGGGTAGCTACTTCTGGATTGTGAAGCCGAAACTAAGCCTAACTGAAACTAAAAATTTAGACAGCTTGTTAAGCTCTTATATTTCAGTGGACCCTGGAAAAGGTATTAAACAGCAGACCTTTAACCTTGGCAGTGCTGAGTTATTAAACTCAGGGCTTACCGTGGTATTGGAAAGCGAGAAGCGTAATTCAATAAGCGAAGGGACACCGCTGCTTTACCGCGATATCCAAGTTGGCCAAGTTGTAAAAGTTAGCCTTGGTGATTTAGCCGATCGCGTAATGATTGAAGCACAAATAGAACAGAAATATCGCCATCTTGTTCGTAAAGATAGCGTGTTCTGGAATGTCTCTGGGTTTGATGTATCGATTGGCATTACTGGCGCAACCGTCAATAGCGGTACCGTCGATAGTTTGATCCGTGGTGGCATTGCCTTTGCGACACCAGAAGCTCACCCACTAGCACCTATTGCTAAAGCGGACTCACACTTCCTACTTCATAAACAGGCGAAGTCTGAGTGGAAAGATTGGCGCACTGCGATCCCGCGCGATTAACGGCATTCGCAAGAGTTAACTAATGATCTACTAAAAGGAGCATTTCGATGCTCCTTTTTTATTCCCTTAAACCTATTTACCTCATACTGCCTATTGCCATAGATGCTTAACGCTGTGATTTGATATACACTCTCGCCCATCAATGCCTGTTATCGAGATACTCCCTTGCATTCAAAAATCTATATCCCTGAAGACTTCATCGAACTTATTCGTCAAACCATGCCAGAAAACCTGAATATGGATGATTTTCTCGCCTGCTGTAAGACCCCACTTCGACGTAGTATTCGTATTAATACCTTAAAGATCAGTGTGGAAGACTTCCTAGCCCGTGTTGCGGACAAAGATTGGACATTAACCCCTGTACCTTGGTGTGATACTGGATTTTGGATTGAACGAGAAGATGAAAACACCGTCTCGCTTGGCAATACAGCAGAACACCTAGCTGGGCTTTTTTATATTCAAGAAGCCAGCTCAATGATGCCTGTTACTGCACTTCTTAAAAACAACGATCAATTAGATTGCGTGTTGGATATGGCATCAGCACCGGGTTCTAAAACCACTCAAATTGCTTGCGCGATGCAAAACAAAGGGGCATTAGTCGCCAATGAGCTAGCAGCAAGCCGTATCAAAGTGTTGCACTCTAACTTACAACGTTGTGGTGTGTATAACGCATCATTGACGCACTTTGATGGTTGTGTCTTTGGCGGGTGGGCACCTGAAGCATTTGACTCTATTTTACTGGATGCGCCTTGTTCAGGTGAAGGGGCTATTCGTAAAGATGAAGATGCAATGGCGAACTGGTCATTAGCATCTATCGACAGTATTGCTGAAGTACAGCGCAACTTGATTGTGAGTGCATTTCAAGCCCTTAAACCGGGCGGTGTGATGGTGTATTCAACCTGCACACTCAACCAAACTGAAAATCAGCAGGTATGTCACTTCTTGAAAGAGACCTTTGGTGATGCCGTACAGTTTGAACCATTGGATGACTTATTCGACGGGGCAGCACAATCGACAACAGAAGAAGGCTTCTTGCATGTCTACCCCCAGATTTTTGATAGCGAAGGCTTCTTTGTTGCCCGCATTCGAAAACTGACTTCGGTAGAGTCTCCTGAAGTCAAAAAACGTATGGGTAAATTCCCCTTCTCGATCTTGGCTGAAAAAGACAAACAAGATATTGCAGCAAGCCTTAAAGCAACGCTGGATATTACCCTACCGCACGAAAGCGATGTCTGGGTTCGCGACAAAGAACTGTGGTTATTCCCACAAAACTTAAAACCACTACTCACTGAAATTCGTTTTCAGCGTATGGGCATTAAGTTGGCAGAACAACATAAAAAAGGCTATCGCTGGCAACACGAAGCGATCATGGCCCTAGCATCAGGTCAAGAAAGCGTATCGGTTGATCTAACGGCGGAACAAGCTAAAGAGTGGTTTATGGGCCGAGACATTCGCCCAGAGGACCTTTCAGGTAAAGGGGAAGTCATCGTAAACTACCGAGATTACCCAATTGGCATTGGCAAATGGGTCGGCAACCGCATCAAAAATGGTTTGCCACGAGAAATGGTTCGAGACACCAATTTATTCGATATCTAATCGACTGTATTTAGGTTGATTCCAATTCTCATTGCTAAAACTGGTAAATTGTACTGCGTGAACTAACATTGATAGTGTAATTGATCTCCATTTACTAACCAGTTAGCGCAAGGCTCTCACGAGAGCCATTCCCCTAAGCCCGAGACAGGAGTCGTTTCGGGCTATTTTTTGCCTGTTACCCACCAACAGTCACCTTTGCAGTTCAGTTTTGAACAATAACTGCCAAGATATTTGAATACTCGTTCGATTTTTTTGAACAAGTTGACCAAGCTTTTGAGCTGTTTCTTCTCACACACAAAATCTATATTAATGCCTACGCAAAAAAGCATTTAATGTAGGAAAAAATAATGGCTAACGTTCTAGTTCTTAAATCAAGCATCCTTGGTGGCTATTCACAGTCAAACGCATTAATCGATCATTTATTAACAAGCTGGGAAGGTAAAACACAATCAATTATTGAGCGTGATTTAGCTGCAAACCCAGTACCAATGTTAGATGCAGATGTCGCGAATGCACTTCGTGGTGGTGACAATCTAAGCGAGAAACAGCAAGCTGCACTAGCAATGTCAGATCAGTTAATTGAAGAGCTACAGATCAGCGATACCATTATCATTGCTGCACCTATGTATAACTTCACTATTCCGACTCAACTTAAAAACTGGTTCGATTTAATTGCACGTGCAGGTGTTACCTTCTCGTACACAGAGCAAGGCCCTGTAGGCTTACTTAAAGATAAAAAAGTGATTGTTGTGACAACACGCGGCGGCATTCACAAAGGCGCAGCATCTGACACGCTTGTACCTTACTTGCAGAATATTCTTGGCTTTGTTGGTCTAGACAATGTTGAGTTTGTTTACGGTGAAGCTCTTGCGATGGGTGATGAACTAGCGTCACAATCAATCACCGACGCAAAAAGCACTCTAGCCCAGCTAAGCGCTTAATCATAGATTCAGATCGATAATACGATCCTATGGTAAAAACAAAAAACGAGGCCAAAAGCCTCGTTTTTTTATGATTGCATAAGAAATGAATTCTTTGCTTAAGTCTGTGTATGACTTATTTTTTCTTTTCCATCATCGCTTTTAAATCAGCGAATGGGTTAAACGTTGCCGCTTCATGGTCGTTTTCACCCGCTTTGACTACACTGCCTGACTGCTGATCATGCTCTGTGTATTTTTCATGCTCATGGTCATGACAAAACAAGCAAAGCAGTTCCCAGTTACTACCGTCGGCTGGGTTGTTGGTGTGGTCATGGTCAGCATGGTGAACGGTTAATTCACGAAGATTTGAATACACAAACTCGCGTGAACAACGGCCGCATACCCAAGGGTATAGTTTTAATGCTTTCTCTCGGTAGCCTTGCTCTTGACGTGCATATGCAGCACTAGTGCCGTTATAATCTGATGACATAAGTAACCCTGATAATCTGTAAATCCAACACTGCGAATTTACCGCAATTCACTACTAGATTAATAGTATTTCGCACATAAAATGTGGTCTTATACGCCATCGAACATGACAGCCAACTATTAACTCGCCTTTTTAGTGACACCGTCACTCTTTTTGAGCGAATCATTCATAAATTGTGATATCAATTTGATCGCTTCTTTAGCCTCGTTCAACTGGTAAAACAACGGGTACACATGTGGCACACCTTTAACTATATTCAGTGTCACGTCGCCTCCCGCTTCTCCCATTTTTTCTGCTAAACGGATCGCATCATCCATCAGTAGTTCTTCTGTTCCTGCAGTAACAAAACACGGTGGCAATCCATTTAGCTCAGCATAAAATGGTGAGATATCTGGATCGCAAGGGTTGTTATTACCTAAGTAATTATTCCGCATTAACAATAAACTGCTTAGGTCAAAAAATGGGTCATCTTTACTTTTCACAAAGGCCGACTCTCCTGTTACTGCCATATCAGTGACAGGTGATAACAACACAATGCCAGCAGGCATGCGCATTTTCATATCACGTAAACGTAAGAGCGTCGCAAGCGCGAGATTGCCCCCAGCAGAATCCCCTGCAAAAAGAATGTTCTGCGGCAGGTAACCTTTCACAAGTAGTGCTTGATATACGGCATAGCACTCATCTAAAGCCGCTGGGTACGGTTTTTCAGGTGCAAGGCTGTAATTAATCATCAAACCACGAGATTTGGTTTGTTGGGCTAATCGCCCCACAAAGGCGTTGTGAATGTTTGGGCTATAAAAGCAGAAACCACCGCCGTGAAAATATAATATGATCTTGTTACCACTACTTTTGGGCATGTCGACCCAATCGCAACCAACATTTGCAAATTTAGTGGGTGTTACGTCAAGGCCTTTTGGAGTCGAGATTAACGCTCCAAAATTATCAATATTTAAGATCAGCTCGCGCATTTCTAATGTTGAATTACAGCGAGCAAGTCGCTGTCGCATTACACGATAAAGTAACTTATTGAATGCACGATTACGCCAACTATCCATAACCACCACCTTAGTTCAGTATCAGTTGGCTCCTAAAAAGGAACAACCTTGATATAAACGTAGAAGCTCACAGCTTAGTTGGTCAATGACATCTACGAGACTCGTGACAAAAATAATACATTTTCATGTCATAAGTACGTTACATGACCCGCTTTTTCTTTGTATACCGTGGCACTTTTATGTTTGATAAATGCAAAAAAGAGGCACATGCATGGCTCACGTGCCTCTGAACCCTAACGTCGCTGAAACGCTAGGAAAAGACTACAGCTTCAAGGCTGGCATTCTCCGCTGTAGTCTTAAACTGGCAATTATTGTACTTCAGCCAGTTTTTCGACAGCTTCTGTTAGCTTGTCGATTTTATCATCCATACGCTCTAGTTTTTCACGGTCGACACCACTTAGACGGTAGAATAAATCATTCATGCCCGCTTCCACTTCGTCAGTCGCTTTTTCTGCATTTTTACCAATGCACTCTTTTGTTTCAATCTCAACTTCTTTTCCGCGCTCTACAAGCTCGTCAAAAACAGTTGTTGTTTTTTCGTTGATTTGTTGTGCTTCTTCAAGGGTGCGGCTGTATAAACCTAGGCCTGCAAGCCAAATGTTACGTGCAACACCTTCACCATTTTCTACGACATTTTTTGCCGCTTTCACTACTGTTTTATCGATCATTTTGCTATCCCCCTGCGTCAAGCGCTGGTTCTATGATTAATCAATACCAAAGCAAGCTGCCACTGCTTTAGAGTTAGAACTTATACTGGTTTTGCTGCTTCTTTCTGAGCTTCAACAGGTTTAGCTGTTGGTTTCTCAGGTGTTGCTTGAACCACTGGACGTGCTGCAATTACTGGTTTCACTTCCGTCACAGGTTTAACTGTTTCTTTTGGTGCTTCAGCAGGTTTAGTTTCTAGTGCTTTAGGCTCAGCGGCTTTCGCTGGCTTACGGCGTGCAACACTTGGCTTACGCGTAGTAGCCTTAGCTGCGGGCTTTTTTGCTTCCACTTTTTTAGCCGGCGCTTTTTTCGCGGCTTCCTGCTGACGAACAAGTAACTTCTCAATGGTGTCTGTTAGTTGATCAATTTTGTCATCAACTTGGTCTAGACGTTCATTATCTAAACCCACCAACTTTTGAACCACTTGATGTACACGTTCTTCAATAGCCACGGTTGTTTGGCTACGTGCTGTATGTACGCGCTCTTTCGTGGTTGATTCAACTTCACGACCGCGCTCAATTAGCTCATCAAAAAGGCTCATGCCTTTGCTAGAAATTTGATTAACTTCTTCAGCACTTTTTGCATAAGCGCCTAATCCAGCTAGCCAAATGTTATAGACCATGGCGTCACGCATTGGGCTATTCGCCACCTTGTTTGATTCGCCTGATGTACGTTTAAAGATGCCCATGAGTGTGCTCTCCTTACATGAATTACAACTGTTGTCAGCCAGTTGTTTCCCTGACTGCTTAACTACAGAATACGAATTTCAATTAGAGTGTTCTTACTAAATAAGAAATTTATTGTGGGCAAGATCAAATATTAAGGAGATGGCGATTTTTAGCGTGATATAGGGAGGAAAAGTGTATTTGCTTATAACTAATAAAACAAAAAGCAGCATGCTGATAAGACTAAGCATGCTGCTGATATAAGAGCCAGAGAGTATCGCAGTTAGTATTAGAAATCAGGCGTCAGGAGTTGATCTAAGCGCTGTACAATATTTTGCTCTATGGATGAAGAAAATAAACTCGCAGCGAAACCTAACCGTAGCTCTATCGTTATTTTTCCGTCTTCTGCTAACATAAAACCACGGGCTGATGAGTGGCGGATTTCTAACTTCTCATTATTCCACCCCCAGCGAATACCATATTCCTGCGCTAATTCTTCCGCGATGCTCTCAGATAAAGCGGCAATATGGTCAAACTGGTGGTCATGTTCTCGTTCAATAAAAATTGTCACAGTTGCTTCCATTCAGTCGTGTAACTACCAATAGTCTAACTAATTAAATACTTACTCAAACGGTATATTCGCTGGTAAGGCGATATACTCTACAAATTAGTTTAACTCTTTTCTGTGTTACAGGTCGGATCTCTTTAAATTTCTATTACGAAAAACGCCTTTGGCTATTGAACTTACCCACAACGCCCCACCCGCAGCAATTACCGCTCCTTTCATTGCTCTATGGTAGGGGCTTTTTTCTGAAGGCGACAAAAAACTACCAGCCAATATCCCTAGTCCAGCTATTTTTATAAAACGATTTTTTTCACCAACCACTAAATAACCGCCAAATGCGACAACCATCAGCCGTTGGAATTGCGTACACTCCACGGGTAAACCATGGGCTTGCCGAACAAACTGCTCACAATTCTGTGTAAAGATGTTATAGGGCGTACCAACGAACTTTTTAGCATGTAAGAATGCCAGCTTTGGGTTATCACTTGTGATTGAACTCACAATAACCTCACGTCCCTCTGCAAACTCATCGATTGTATCAAATTGAACTTGCCGACGTTTTTTAGAGTTATGTATTACTCCGCCTCTACCATCTGACATTCCATAATGCCAATATGATGTACAACGAATTTTTAAAACAGTTCCGATGGGATACGCTCTAGATTCCATGATTTGCCTTTAAACTCACTATCACGTAAAAAGTTTAGCTGTAAATTTCCACTTTCACCTCAGAACACCGTTTTGTCTCAATTTTAGGATTTTAATAAATCACAAATTTATTAAACAG
>NZ_NOIF01000067.1 GCF_002265265.1 Photobacterium sanguinicancri | reverse complement strand
AATCTTTATGTTAGTTTAAAAAAACACTTTGGGTTTTATTTATTATTGCGTCAGTTATTTTGTATCTGATGATATTTGGGAGGTGGTTAGCTAAATATTAATTAACGTAAGAGGATATATCTATGGAAAGTTACTCCCCGGGTTCAGATATTATTTCTGTTGTGAAATCATTATTGCTAGCACAATCAATTGTTGGTGCTGCTGTGATTTTATATCAAATAGTGTCGGGAGATTCCCTGAGTGTTGAGTCAGCATTAATTGGCGTTGCTGTTGCTGTTGTTCCCTCTTTATTAGGTTTGCTTGCTGTTGCAGTAAAAGTTAAGCGTAATAACAGAAGTCACATCAGTGAATTAGCATGGTTTAATGAGTCGATCAAATTGACGTACACCGCTGTATTGATGTTGTTGGTCTCTAGGTTTATAGAAATCAATGAGATAGTAATGCTTATCGCTTACTCTCTGACTTATATGGGAAGTTGTTTAACCCCTATACTTAACAAACCTCAATTTAGGATGACGTAAGGTGGAAATAGTTACTTCTGCTCATGAATATATTGAGCACCATCTGACATTTCTCACGGCAGGCGAAGGATTCTGGAGTATTAACTTAGACTCCATGTTCATGGTTTGGGTGTTAGGTTTAACTTTTATTGGTGTGTTTAGGTATGTTGCAACTAAAGGAACAAGTGGTGTTCCTGGTAGGCTGCAATGTTTTATTGAAATCACATTTGAATTTGTTAATAACCTAGTAAAAGAAATATTTAAAACAGAAGATAAATTAATAGGTCCTCTTTCATTAACCATATTCGTATGGGTGTTCTTAATGAATGCTATTGACTTGCTCCCTGTAGACTTTGTGCCAATGATTGCACGTATTCTGGGTTTTGAGCATTTCAGAGACCTACCATCAGCTGATATAAATGTTCCTGTGTCGATGGCGCTTGGTGTATTCATTCTTATTATTGGATATACGCTTAAAAATAAAGGTTTAGTTGGGTTTATTAAAGAACTAACAACACAACCTTTTGCTCATCCACTGTTGTATCCAGTGAACTTTGTTTTGGAATTAGTAACACTGATCTCCAAACCTATTTCACTTGGTTTACGGTTGTTTGGAAATATGTATGCAGGTGAGATGATTTTTATTCTTATCGCATTAATGCCTTGGTGGATGCAATGGGCACTGAGTGTGCCGTGGGCTCTGTTCCACATCTTAATCGTGTTCTTGCAGGCTTTCATTTTCATGGTACTGACAATTGTTTACCTGGGAATGGCAGTAGAAGAGCAACATTGATTTTATTTTCTTTAGTTTCATTTTTTCACAATTAGATTCGGAGTTATTCATGGATATTGTTAGTGCGGTTCTTTACGTTGCGGGTGCACTGCTTATTGGTTTAGGTGCTGCGGGTGCAGCAAGCGGTATCGGTAACTTGGCCGGTAAATATCTTGAAGGTGTGGCACGTCAACCTGATTTGACCCCAATGCTACGTACTCAGTTCTTCATCATGATGGGTCTGGTGGATGCGGTACCAATGATCGGTGTAGGTATTGGTCTGTACATCATCTTTGCTGTGGCATAAGTCATTCAACCACTCTTTTAAACAACATTGGGTTACCAAAAGTGAGGATGGAATGAACTTAAATGCCACCATGCTAGGACAGGCACTGTCATTCGTGATTTTTGTCTGGCTTTGTATGAAATATGTTTGGCCTCCTTTGACTGCATTACTTGATGAGCGCCAGCGAGTTATCGCCGAAGGGCTGTCTCATACCGAGTATGCGGCGAAAGAGCTACAAATGGCAAAAGCCAATGGCGCCAAATTACTTGATGATGCTAAACAGCAAGTCAGTAGTTTAGTTGAACAAGGTAATAAACGTCGTACGCAGATCATCGAAGATGCCAAGCTCGAAGCGGAGCAAGAAAAAGCACGCATTATTGCCGCTGGGCAAACTGAGCTGGAAAGTGAGCGTAATCGTATTCGCGAAGAACTTCGCCACGAAATGACAGCCTTGGTGATTGAAAGTGCAGAGAAGCTGATTAACCGTCAGCTAGACACAGACACTAACCGAGCATTGGTCAATAAGATCATTACCGATCTGTAATAAGGGGCTAAGAATGTCTGATTCACAAACCATTGCTTACCCCTACGCAAAAGCAGCGTTTGATTATGCTCGCGATGCGGATCAACTAGAAGCTTGGGAAAACATGCTGGTGGTGATGAAAGAAGTCGCCGAAGCGCCAATTGTTGCCAGCCAGATTGAAGCACTCGATATGCTTGGCCCAGATGCTCACGATGCATTTAACCAGTCTTTTCTGGCTATCTGCGATGGTCTCATTGACGAGCACGGGCAGAATTTGGTCAAGCTAATGGCAGAGAACGGCAGGTTAGCGGTATTGCCTCAGGTTACTGAGCTTTACCAGACGTTCAAGTCTGATTTTGAACGCACTGTCGAGGCTTGTGTTGTTACGGCTGAACCATTGGATGAGCAGCAAGCAAAGAGCTTGAGCCAAGCTCTGGAGCGGAAGTTGAACCGCACTGTTTCTCTGACTTGCCAGGTTGATAAATCGCTGGTTGGGGGAATTAAGATCACTGCTGGTGAACTGGTGATTGATGGCTCGCTGAAAAGCGCTATTGATCGACTTGCGATCCGCCTAGAGGTGTAATTAGGTACTAGATATGCAATTAAATTCAAATGAAATCAGCGATCTAATAAGACAACGGATCGCCACCTTTAACGTAGCCAGTCAGGCACGTAACGAAGGCACAATTATCTCTGTCAGCGACGGTATCATCACTATTAATGGCCTTGCGGATGTAATGCAAGGTGAGATGATCGAATTACCGGGTGGCCGTTATGCACTTGCATTAAACCTTGAGCGCCATTCTGTCGGTGCTGTTGTTATGGGCCCTTATGCTGATCTTGCAGAAGGCATGACAGTAAAAGGTACAGGCCGTATTCTTGAAGTACCCGTCGGCAAGGGGTTACTTGGCCGAGTTGTGAATACGCTAGGTCAACCCATCGATGGCAAAGGCGCGATTGAAAGCGACGGTTTTGCTCCGGTAGAAATTATTGCTCCTGGTGTAATCGATCGTAAGTCGGTTGATCAACCTATTCAAACGGGCTACAAAGCGGTTGACTCCATGGTGCCTATTGGCCGTGGTCAGCGTGAATTGATCATCGGTGACCGCCAAACAGGTAAAACAGCGATGGCGATTGATGCCATCATCAACCAGAAAGATTCTGGTATCTACTCGGTTTATGTTGCTATTGGTCAGAAGGCATCAACCATTGCTAACGTAGTACGCAAGCTTGAAGAAAACGATGCATTACAAAATACCATTGTTGTAGTGGCATCTGCATCAGAAGCGGCAGCACTGCAATACCTGGCGCCGTATGCAGGTTGTACTATGGGTGAGTACTTCCGTGACCGCGGTGAAGATGCACTTATTGTTTACGATGACTTGTCTAAACAGGCTGTTGCTTACCGTCAAATTTCACTATTGCTTAAGCGTCCACCTGGCCGTGAAGCCTTCCCTGGTGATGTGTTCTATCTTCACTCTCGTTTGCTAGAACGTGCCGCTCGCGTTAACGCAGACTATGTTACTCATTTCACTAATGGTGAAGTCACTGGACAGACGGGGTCATTAACCGCGTTGCCAATCATCGAAACGCAAGCTGGTGACGTATCTGCATTCGTTCCAACTAACGTTATCTCCATCACTGATGGTCAGATCTTCCTACAGACGCACTTGTTCAATGCAGGCTTACGCCCAGCGGTTGACCCAGGTATCTCGGTATCTCGCGTAGGTGGTGCTGCTCAAACCAAGATCATCAAGAAATTGTCTGGTGGTATCCGTACCGCGCTAGCGCAATACCGCGAATTGGCAGCCTTTGCTCAGTTCTCATCTGATTTGGATGATGCAACCCGCAAGCAGCTGGATCACGGTGAGAAAGTGACAGAACTGATGAAGCAGAAGCAGTATTCACCAATGTCAGTTGCTGAGCAGGCACTAGCCATCTTTGCTGCCGAAAAAGGCTATCTCAATGGTATTTCATTGGCGAAGGTTGGTGAGTTTGAAGAAGAGTTAATGGCTTTTGCTAAGAGCACTCAAGCTGAGTTACTCACTTCAATCAATGCATCGGGTAACTATAACGATGAGATTGAAGCCAGTCTGCACAACCTGTTGAAGACCTTCATGGATACCCAGTCGTTTTGATCGTCAGGGTAAGCCGCTCAGCGGTGTAGCAACAAGGTAGACAGGAGCGAAAAATGGCAAACGCAAAAGAAATTCGCACCAAGATCGGTAGTGTTCAAAACACCCAAAAGATCACCAGTGCGATGGAAATGGTTGCCGCGAGCAAAATGCGTAAGGTGCAAGACAACATGGTGTTGACGCGCCCTTATGCAGACAACATGCGTAAGGTGATCAGCCACGTTGTTTCAGGCTCGCTGGAGTACAAGCATCCATATCTTGAAGAACGCGAGATTAAGCGGGTCGCATACATCATTATTTCTTCTGATCGAGGATTGTGTGGTGGTTTGAATAACAACCTGTTTAAGAAAGTACTGGTCGAGATGCAGCAGTGGCGAGAAAAAGGGGTAGAAGTTGATACTTCTCTGATTGGCTCGAAAGCCATCTCTTTCTTCCACCGCATCGGCAATGTTGTTGCTCAGACCTCGGGTCTGGGTGACAAGCCTAAGTTGGAAGATGTACTTGGTCCAGTAAAAGCCATGCTGGAACATTACGACGAAGGCAGAATTGATCGCTTACACCTAGTGTACAACGAATTCGTCAACACCATGGTGCAAAAGCCGCAGGTTGTACAGTTACTGCCTCGGCCTGAGTTGGCACAAGCCGATAATGCGGATAGTAAAAAGTCGGCAGGTCGTTGGGACTATATCTATGAACAAGATCCCAAGGCGTTACTGGATGAACTAATGCTGCGTTATATCGAATCGCAGGTCTATCAGGGAACAGTAGAAAGTTGTGCGTGTGAGCAAGCAGCCCGAATGGTAGCAATGAAAGCGGCCACCGATAACGCAGGCGCCCTGATTAATGATCTTCAGTTGGTATACAACAAAGCTCGACAGGCAGCGATCACTCAAGAGTTGAGTGAGATAGTGTCTGGTGCCCAGGCCGTGTAATACCAAGCTAACTAAGTAAGAGTCTGAACACTTACTTACTCCGATTGGTATAAATGAATTTCCGAGGATAACAAATGAGTACGGGAAAAATTGTTAAAGTCATCGGCGCGGTCGTTGACGTAGAGTTTAGCCAAAGCAGCGTACCACGTGTGTACGATGCGCTGAATATTATTGATGGCGATCACGCCTCGCTAGTGCTGGAAGTCCAGCAGCAAATTGGTAGTGGTGTTGTACGTTGTATTGCAATGGGTTCATCAGACGGTTTGCGTCGCGGCTTAACTGTTGAAAACAGTGGTTCACCAATCTCGGTTCCAGTTGGTGAAGCAACGTTAGGGCGGATCATGAACGTGCTAGGCACACCGATTGATGAATGCGGTGAGATAGGCGAAGAAGTGACTTACGCCATTCACCGTGACGCGCCTTCGTATGAAGATCAGGCCAATAGCGCTGAACTGCTTGAAACCGGCGTGAAAGTTATCGACTTGATCTGTCCGTTTGCGAAAGGCGGTAAGATCGGCCTATTCGGTGGTGCGGGTGTGGGTAAAACCGTCAACATGATGGAGCTTATCAACAACATCGCAAAAGCACACTCAGGTTTGTCTGTGTTCACTGGTGTAGGGGAGCGTACCCGTGAAGGTAACGACTTCTATTACGAGATGAAAGAGGCGGGCGTACTCGACAAAGTAGCCATGGTTTACGGCCAAATGAACGAGCCTCCAGGTAACCGCCTACGTGTTGCTTTAACGGGTTTGACCATCGCTGAGCGTTTCCGTGATGAAGGCCGTGATGTGTTGTTGTTTATCGATAACATTTACCGTTACACCTTGGCGGGTACAGAAGTATCGGCACTGTTAGGTCGTATGCCATCAGCGGTAGGTTACCAACCTACGTTGGCTGAAGAGATGGGTGTACTGCAAGAGCGTATCACTTCGACTAAGAAAGGTTCGATCACCTCGATCCAAGCGGTATATGTACCTGCGGATGACTTAACGGATCCATCACCAGCAACCACCTTCGCGCACTTAGATGCCACGGTTGTACTGTCACGTAACATTGCGGCGCTTGGTTTATACCCTGCGATTGATCCGCTTGATTCTACCTCACGTCAGCTTGATCCGCTGATTGTAGGTCAGGAGCATTATCAAGTTGCTCGTGGTGTACAAACTGTATTGCAACGTTACAAAGAGCTCAAAGATATTATCGCCATTCTAGGGATGGACGAATTGTCTGAAGAAGATAAACAAACTGTTTCTCGTGCTCGTAAAATTGAACGTTTCTTAACTCAGCCTTACCACGTTGCTGAAGTGTTTACGGGTCAGACTGGGGTGTTCGTTTCTCTTAAAGAAACTATCGAAGGCTTCAAAGGGCTGCTAAGCGGCGAGTATGACGATATTCCGGAGCAGGCATTCCTGTACTGCGGCAGTATCGATCAAGTAATTGAAAAAGCGAAGCAAGTATAGAGAGGAAGTTATGGCAATTGGCGTTACTAACAATACGTTCCAGCTCAACATTGTGAGTGCCGAAGGCCCACTGTTTTCTGGTCCAGCCCATGCGCTGGCGATTGCAGGGTTCGATGGTGAGTTAGGTATTCGCCCGGGCCACTCTCCTTTGCTGAGTGGGATCAAACCAGGTGTGGCGAGTTTCGTTACCGGTCTAAAGGATCCTGAAGAAATCCTTTATATCTCGGGTGGGATTGTTGAAGTACAACCTTCAGTAGTAACCGTGTTGGCTGATACAGCTATGCACGGGAAGGATATCAACAAAGCCCGCGCGGACGAGGCACGCCGTGCAGCAGAAGAGAACATTGTTAAGCATGCTAACGATGTGAACTTCGCACAGGCGCAAATGGATTTGGCAAAAGCAATGGCGCAACTTCGTGCTGTTGAATTAAGCCAGAAACAGAGGCGCCGATAGACCGATATTGCAGTCTGGACACGGATTACCGACCGCTGTCCAGATTGAAATACGGTTTCAGAAAAGCTAATTAAATTTCATTTCCAGAGTTGTCTTGCCCCGTTCAGTGATGAGTTCGGGGCCTTTTTTTTGCGTGGAATTAATCGAGCTGATGATCTAAAGGTGTTTAACTGCGTACACTAGGGTATAGGTTACCCATAGCGACGAAATTTGTAATGACCAAACTAACGGTATTTTATGATGGCACATGCCCGCTTTGTTCAAAAGAAATGGCGGCTTTAGCTGCAAGAGACAAACAGCATTTCATTCAGACCGTGGATATCTACAGTGACGCCTTCAGTGCTTACCCACAAATAGATGCGAATGCAGCCAATACAGTGCTACACGCGTTAGATGATAAAGGGCGGTTATTACTGGGGTTAGATGTCACATACCGTGCATGGCAACTCGTCGGGCGAGGCTGGTTATACGCACCGTTACGTTGGCCTCTCATTAAGCCACTAGCCGATCGTTTTTACCTGTACTTTGCTAGAAACAGATACCGATTTTCATACTGGTTAACCGGTAAATCGCGTTGTGATAGTGGGACATGTTCACGGTAATCAACTTCGGATTGAATCACGTTAGTTTATTAACTTCTTTTCATCGCCGCCCGATAAGCCGTCGGCGTAACATGCTTGTATGCTTTGAACTGACGGTTAAAATTTGCTTGGTTATCGTAGCCTACTTTTTGGATAATGATATTTATCGGTAAACTGGTATTCATCAGTAGATCGCAGGCGACATTTAGCCTGATCTTCTTTAAGTGTTGGCTGAAGCTTTCCTTGTAGTGCTTTTGATACAACCTTCGAACGCTACTCTCACTGATATATAAATGTTCAGCCAGATCGTTAACGGCAATATCATTTGCAAAGTTTTGCATCAAAAATGCCTCGGCTCTACCAATACGCTCACTTATTCTTTCGTCTTCATCAACGGGTGCCACAACATTAATGAGCTGCTGCGCTTGTTTATCTTCAAGCAGCAGTGAGAACAATGAAAATAGTGTGGTGAGTTGTTGGTGAGGTGGCAGTTCAATTACACCTTCTAACAATTGTGTTGCGCGCTCTGTTGTATCTGTCGAAAACTGTATGCCGTGGCTAGCATTTGAGAGTAACCGTTTTAATGGTTCTAGCTCGTGGCAACAAGCGATGAGTTGATGAACCCATTCTTTACGAAACCAAATAACATGCGTCTCACACTGAGTATGCTCCCCATCGGCGTTGGAATAAATCGCATGAGGGAGATCTGGGCCGATAAATACCATGTGATTATGGTTAATCTCATTTTGGTGGTGGCCGACAAAGCAGCTACCTGAAAAATGACGATGAATGGCGAGTTCGTACTCTTTGTGTCGGTGCCAACCATAGCTTTTAGTGCCTTCAACGATCTTTCGGTATCGCCAAGAGGCACAAATTCGTTGCGGCACTTTTTCAAGGTATCCCTTCATCGCTTAGTTCTCACTACTTAGTCTTCACTGCTTAGTTCTCACGGCTTAGTCTTCATTACTTCGTATCACTCATGTTTGCTTGGTGATTTTTTAGTATTGAAATTATACCTAAAATAAAGTTTGGATGTTCTTGTTGCGCGAAAAGTACTGCTATTTGCTCGTTGAATACTCTTGCTGTGAGTTGAGGTCCATATACTTTCAATGTCCACCACATTGGAGAACTAAGATGACATCACTTAAACAAAAAATAGAACAGCTTATCGCTATTAATCGTCAACAATGGCTTGCAGAGTGTGTTTATCGGTATGGGTTAAAAAGCACAGATATGTGGCGACTATATGGCTACGCTTCTTATGACGATTATCGGAAAGATTTAGCGCGAAGTTTACAGCAAAAATAATACCTCAATATCCCCCCGCTTATGATAAACAGGGGGCTTTAATCAGTATTCGTTCATATTCAGCAGCCACTGTAGTGGTCAACTAAAATTGGCCGCTTCGCTCTTGTATATTCAGAGGAGATTGTAAATAGTGGTAGCTATAATGAATACTGTTCACAAAGAGTGGTTAATTCCGTTGGCGTGTGAATAATGAAATCTGGTTGAGTAGCCCAACGTTCAGGTGTTGCACCACTGTAGGTTACGGCAACAGCAATAACGCGCGCGTTTTCGCCCAATGCAGTATGTATATTTCTGGCAAACTGCACATCAGCTTCATGGTCGCCAATATACATAATGGTTTTGCTTTCAGGGTTATCGAATAGCTGGTTCAAACACAGCAAGCCACTTTCTGGTGATGGTTTTTGCCCTGTACTAGACACATCATCGTAGCCAATAACGGCTTTAAAGTAAGAGTCGACTTGCGCTGTATTCAATACATTAACGATGTTGTTTGAAGCATTTTGCGAACAGATACCATGCGGGATCGAGGCTAAATCTTTAATAGTACTGTCTACGTCAGAGAACAGTTGGACTGGCGTCGTGTTGCTCAGTTGATGCTCCGACCATAACGAACCTGCCACTAACATTTCAGATTCAGTCATACCGTAATAACGAACATACAGATCTTGCCAGTTTTTAGCTGCATGGTTTACTTGATGATAGGCAACTTCACTTTGGAGGCATTCTGGCAGGTTGTCTCCCGTTAGGTGGGGTGCAACAATGGATAAAATGTGTTTAGTAATATCTATATTTTTGGGTACTGAGTTTACGAGTGTTCCGTCATAATCCCAAAGGATGGCATCTAGCTTCATTTGTTTTCTCGTACTTTGATACCCAGTCGCGCAAACGGCTAGGTGTTGTTCTGTTGTGCAGTAAATATAACGGAAAATGTAAGTTGAAACAGGCTTAAAACGTCGATGCAGGGAAACAGTGAGTTGATTGCTTTATTCAGAATATAAGCGAAATTATTTGAGTTTGTTAGAGGGGGAACTCACACCATGACACTATTGAAATGGATGTGAATAGGCAAATAATTAGCGTCGCTTTCTTAATATAAACATCTGGTAGCCAAATTGGCCAAGGTAATTGGTGTAGATGTTATTTTCTTTACTAATATCTTCAAGCGCGACAGAATCAGGCATTTCATCTCTAAGTGCTTCCACACGAGCCTTGAGCGGTTCATAGTAGTTTTGCCATGCTTTTTTACTGAGTGTGAAGTGCTCGATGACGTCAAAACCTGCGGTATTGATTTGTGCTAATCGTGTCGCTATTGGCTGCATATCTGGGTATTCTTTCTGCCAGAAATTGATCGCTTCTTCATTAGGTGTATCGGTTAACCAGACTAAGTCACTGAGCATCATGAACCCATCATCGATAAGCAGTGGTTTCCATTGAGAAAGAGCATTGGTCGTACCCATAATATACGCGCTCCCCTCAGCCCAAATTAAGTCAAAGCTTGCAGGAGCAAAGGGAAGCTCTGTCATGCTGGCTGAAACTGTGGTTAGTCGAGATACTAAGTCCATTGCCTTGAAACGCTCTGAAAGCTTCTCTAACGCAGAATCTTCATTATCAACAACAGTAATTGATGCATCTGTATTATTTGCCAATACGGTGGTGGCTAGCCCTTTGCCACAACCGATTTCAAGAATGTTTTTAGGCTGATCAGGTAATATAGATAACGCTTGAAGCGTTTCACTGTCGTTGCCTGGCCCCCAGCGTTCAAGTGTTTCAAAGACCTTCATAAAGTCGGCCATGTAAGTGTCGTGTTCGTTCATGTCTTTTGATAACCATTTCAATCGCAAAGCTTCTTTTTCAGTAAAACCTTGCTTAATTAACCAGTCTAAGTGTGCATCAGGCGCGACTTTATCGATGTTCTCATGCCATGCTTTTAGGTCACCTTCACCCAGTAATGCGGCGAGTAATTGACGAGACTGCTGCTTTCGCGCAATCTCTCTATCCAATTCTTGTAAGCGATTTTTAAGCAGCTGACGATCCACTTTTGCTTCTAAGCACGCTTTACATTCTTTGAGTGTTAACCCACCAGATTGCAGTTGCTGAATAAGGCGGATCCGCTGTAAATCTTTATCGCTGTACACGCGATAACCGTTGTCGAGGCGATGCCCCTTAATGAGTTGTTGTTTCTCATAATAGAGTAGAGCAGTGCGTGACAAGCCCACTTGTTCTGCGAGTTCTGAAATTCGATACACTGTTTGTCTCCACACGATTGTTTGAATCAAGGCACTGTAAACTGTAAAGCTATAGACAGGTCAATACTAATAGTCGAACTAATTTATTGATGGTGAGGTGAAAAGCATAGAAGATCGTGAATTGGGTGGGAGATAGAGCCACATCATCACGGAAGCGTAATGATGTGAACGATATTTGTTAGGCTTTTACGTTGCTAGTTTTTAGCAAAAAAATCAACTTTTGTCATACCGTAATGCAGGCGATCAACAAAGCCGTTTTCAACTTTGTAGTAATCTTTTTGGCAGCCTTCGCGGTTGAAACCGCATTTCTCTAACGTTTTGTACGAGCCTACATTACTGGCATAACAGTCAGCTGTTACTTTGTGAGCGTTAAGCTCGTTAAATGCAAGTGCTGTTAAGTATTGTGCGGCTTGAGTGGCAATGCCTTGTCCCCAAGCATGCTCTGCTAGCTGGTAACCAACTTCAAAATTGCCTTCTAAGAACATCACCGACGGCAGTCCTGCCATGCCCATGTATGTGCCTTTCGTGTTACGAATAACGACGGTGAGTTGTTCTGGCCATTCACCTGCAGCTATTGCACTTTCGGTGTTTTCTATAATTGGACCAAAGAAACCTTCATAAACTTCAACGGGCGCAGGGGCAAAAAATAGGTATTCGTTTACCGCTGGATTCCCAAGCATATCGATAATGTCAGGTAAGTCGCTTTGGGTAATTAATGACATATTCAGCGTTGACGTTAACGCAACAGGCTGACCTTTTTTAAGAGATAGAGTAGACAATGTTGTAAACCTTATAATTGGAATTATACCAAGCTCATCGATTATCAAATCATTCTTGCTTTTCCTGCGCAATGTCTGACTAGCTAATCCATGGAATGGATATTACAAGGTGATGATAGTGAAGAGTGCGTAAGACTGATTGAATATTTCCGACACTTTTATGAGATGTAATACCAATCTAGCAAAGTAACTGTTCGTCTTTGCTGGTTAAAACCACTTACTTATCCCGATTGGTATAACGATCGTACGAGAAAGGCTTTTCTTGGTGAGTAGGATCTTTGGGTAGCGATGTTTTGAGTGGCGATGAATTAAAAGTAGGGTGTGTAGGTCGGCATTAGAAAGGAAGCAAGAAACAAAAATCCCCCGCGAGTGACAGGGGATTCATCTGAGCAAGCTATAACGTTGAAGAACAGATTTTAGTCTTGAGTTAAACCAATAAGTGCTTCTTGTGTTGAAGATAGCTGTTGTGTGCTCGACTGATCTAAACCAAGTTCTTTGTGCGCTTCATCTGCAGTCATGCCCAGATGGCAGCGAAGGATATCAATTGCAACTTGGTAATTCTCTTGGTCTGCCATTTTTCCTCCTTGATAGATATGACATTCGTTCTATATGTTATCGACAATAGCTAACTAGCATGATCTATGCAATACGACTAAGGTCTTATACTAATAAAAAAACACTTTGTTCAGCATTTAATCAGCCAGAGTAGTTAATTTGTAACTTAGTCTTAATAGCTATTGTTGTATAGAAAACTCTTTCTATACAATAGACTAGCGATCATCGGTTAGATGCGAAATGTATATTAGCTAACGAAAAGTAACAATTTGCTACTTTCACTTGTAATCACTTTGATCGACCATACTATATAGATAACTCGTTAAATGCTTTTTACGTATACACCGATACAGTGTGTCTACAGATGTAATGGCATATTAGCAATAAAGCTGTTGAAGCTTCTTTTTATTGGAGATAACTAAAAATATGAAGCGTATTGCATTGTTTTTGGCAACCAACCTTGCCGTTATGTTGGTATTCAGTGTCGTCTTGAACATTGTTTATGCTGTCACAGGTATGCAGCCGGGCAGTCTTTCTGGCTTGCTTGTTATGGCGGCACTATTTGGTTTTGGTGGCTCGCTGTTCTCTCTATTCATGTCGAAGAAGATGGCGTTGCGTTCAGTGGGCGGTGCAGTAATTGAACACCCTCGCAATGAAACTGAACATTGGCTAATTGAAACCGTTTCTCGCCAAGCACAAAAAGCGGGCATCGGTATGCCAACGGTAGCGATTTACGACTCTGCTGACATCAATGCTTTTGCGACAGGTGCAAAGCGCGATGATTCATTGGTTGCGGTATCAACAGGTTTGATGCACAGCATGACACGTGATGAAGCTGAAGCTGTACTAGCGCACGAAATCAGCCACATTGCGAATGGCGATATGGTGACGATGACCTTGATGCAAGGTGTAGTGAATACCTTTGTTATTTTCGTCTCTCGTTTAGTTGCTGGTGCTATCAGTGGCGTAAACAGTAACGATGAAGAGGGCGAGGGTGGTAGCTACATGACTTACTTTATCGTCTCTTCTATCATGGAAGTATTGTTCGGCTTCTTGGCGAGCATCTTGACCATGTGGTACAGCCGTCACCGTGAATTTAAAGCGGATGCAGGTTCGGCTCACCTAGTAGGTAAACAAAAGATGATTGCCGCGCTAGAGCGTTTAAAAATGAGCCAAGAGCCACAGCTTGAAGGCTCTATGATGGCGTTTGGTATTAACGGTAAGAAGTCACTGTCTGAGCTATTCATGACACACCCACCGTTAGAAAAACGTATCGACGCACTACGCCGTGGTGAGCACCTTTAATCGGTAATTGATTAAGAGTTAGCTCTCGGAATATTGAAGCTACGCAGCTAGTAATAGAAGCGCGTAACACGTACAAATCGAATGCCAGTCAGTTTTGCTGATTGGCATTTTTTGTTGCTGAAGATTTGATAATCTGACTTCCTGACTTCCTGACTTCCTGACTTCCTGACTTCCTGACTTCCTGACTTCGAAGGGATAATTAAATCTATCGTAGTTATGATAGGTAACGCTTAATGGGATACTAAGCCAGCTAAGTAATTTATCGTTTTTGCTGGTTAAAACACGCCCCTGACAATCGGGTTATAAATTTTGTAAGTCGAATAACGAACTACAAAATCTACGCTTTATTCTATGTGTCTTTTTCTACGTAACATCGATTAAGCAGAAAACTGCACACTGACTTATCTGAGTTGATATTGATGAGGGAGCCACAATATCGATATAAAAAAAGAGCAAAGCCATTATAGCTTTGCTCTTCTATTTCAACCGTGGATAGCGTTGAGGGTAACTCGCTTAGTTTGTAACAGGTTCACTCGCCATCGCAGGTTGTACTTTGCGCATTGCAAAAATACAGAAACCTAAGAACCAGATACCACTGACGGCCAGACCTGCCCACGCAGAATGAGTGTACCCAATTGCTAAGTAGCCTAGTAGTGCGCCAAATGCGACAGAGCAGGCGTATGGAAGCTGAGTCAGCACATGATCCATATGGTGGCAGCCTGCACCTGTTGCAGACAGAATACTGGTACTTGAGATTGGCGAACTGTGATCCCCAAATACCGCACCTGCTAGTACAGCAGACAGCATAGGTAGTAGCATCGCAATGTCACTTGCTGCTGCAATATCACCTGCGAGTGGCAGCATGATACCGAACGTACCCCAACTTGTACCTGTCGCAAACGCCATTGCACAAGATAAAACGAATACCAGCGCCGGTAACAATTCGATAGGTAAATTACCATTAGCCATAGACGCTAAGTAAATACCTGTTTGCATGTCGCGAACAACAGCACCAATAGTCCAAGCGAAGAATAAAATAACAATGGCAGGCATCATCGCAGAGATACCTTGAGGTGCAGCTTTAAGCCACGTACTTGCGCTCATTTTCAAGCGTAGTGCCAAACCAACTGAAACCACTAAACTACAAATCGCACCGTAAACCAGTGATGAACCAACATTGGTATTTTCAAATGAACCAATAACGCTAAATGCGCGGCCATTTGCGGCAAGTACTTCAGCGCCAGATTGCACCATAAAGAAAACAGTCGCAGCGGTTAGTGTGAAGATAGGCAATACCATATCAATCATGCCGCCTTTAGCATCTTCAGGTACTTCTACGTCTAGGCCTGCAGGTTTACCTTGTGATTCGTCCCAAAGCTGACCTTCTAGTGCTCTTGCTTCGTGCTTACGCATTGGGCCAATGTCTAACTGGAAGAAAATAACGCATATCACCATAACAAGGGTGAACACGGCGTATAAGTTCATTGGCATCATTTCTACAAACGCAGCGATAGGGCTTTGGTCTGTTACGTTATGTGCAACCATAATGCCACCGACAAGTGCGATGATATAAGCACCCCAAGATGAAATAGGCATCAAAACACAAACAGGAGCGGCAGTAGAGTCGAGTAGGTAAGCAAGTTTAGCGCGGGAGATTTTGAAGCGGTCTGTCACTGGGCGGCAAATAGCACCAACGGAAAGGCTATGGAAGAAATCATCAATAAAGAAAACAAACACCATTAAACCCGTTAGCGACTTAGCACTGCGGCGGTCTTTACAGCGAACCGAAGCCCAATCGGCAAAAGCTTGCGTCGCACCAGAAACACTCATTAAGCTAATCAGCGCACCAAGCAATAACATGAAAATAATCATATTTACATTGTCGCCGTTTAGCGTGCCGTCACTCCATACGATGGCTAAGACTTTGCCGACTAAATAGTGAAGGGTGTCTAGCGGCGAATAATGGTTAAGCATTAATGCACCAGCTGCGATACCTGTGCCGAGAGATAGCAAAACACGACGCGTGGAAACAGCAAGGATGACCGCTATCATAGCGGGCAGTACGGACCAAAGAGAGTCCGAAAAATCAAAAAGGTTCATGATCTCAGTTCACCTACAACATATAAGGTGGAGATCTACCGAAAGGACGAGTAACTAAGAAGCATAATAACGATCACTTGTTACCCCTTCTGGCAGCGCTCCATAGTAAAAACCTATGGCAGTTCTGTACCTATTCGGCACAGACCCAGCGACTGAGGTTGATAGTCACAGTCACTTCGGCGCTGGCTCCTTTCTCCGGCATCAAAGGAATCACCCTCCACTCGGATACTTTTAGGCAGCGCGCCTCTACTTTAGGGTTGGCAAACTCCATTATACCAATGAAATGCCTAGTGTTTGTATTATATGTGGTTGAATATTTTAGTCATCAAATAATCCGCTTTATTCACAGTTAAATGCAATTTTTTTGATTGTGATGATAAACATATCAAATAGATGATTGAGGATTGTTCGTTTTGTGAATGTCTCAGGTACTTTTTAGCAACAAAGTGTGCGCAGAGTTGTTGTTAGGCGGAAGTGATAAAATGGAGGGTGAACGTAGGGAAATATTGGCTGAATAAATTATTATGCAGCCAAGTGCTTACTGTTGTGCTATCTGAAAGCTTTATTACTACAGATTAACTGTACGCCGCCTTCAAGCGAGTAACTGGTTTGCAGTTGATTGGAAGGTGAAGTAATGCCGCAATGAAAGCCAGCACTACAGTCGACCACCAAATAGGTTCATACGAACCGTAGTAATCGTAAATTCGACCACCGACCCAAGCACCTAAGAAGCTACCCACTTGGTGTGTAAAGAAAACTAAACCGTATAAGGTTGATAAGTAGCGCGCGCCGAAGATCTGACGAACTAAGCCAGAGGTTAACGGCACTGTACCTAACCAACAAAAACCAATCGCACCACCAAATATAGCTGCGGTGTGCTCAGTCACAGGTAAAGTAACAAAGGCTGCAATAACCACAGTACGAACAAGGTACAGCGAAGTCATGACATAACGTTTGTCAAACTTATCGCCCATTACGCCCCAAAAATACGACCCGAAGATATTAAAAATACCTACATAGGCCAATGCCATAGCGGCAATATTGCCGGGTAAGCCTTTATCGGCCAAATAGCTAGGTAAGTGGGTGGCAATAAACATCACATGAAAACCACATACGAAGAAACCCGCATGAATTAGCCAATAGCCCTTGTGGTTGAAGGCTTCAGACAAGGCTTGTTTCAGTGTTTGTGGATCTTCAACAACGCCTTTACTGTTAGCACTTTCTGTTTTCATAAAGCTTGCGAATGCGATCATTAAGCAGCAAGCCAAAGCAAAAATTTGTAATGCGGTTTGCCAGTCAAAATGTGTCAGTAGCGATTGTGCACCAGGGATAACCGCAAACATACCAAACGAACCCGCAGAGGTGGTTAGGCCAAATGCTTTTGCTGTGTGTTCAGCAGGTACTACGCGTGCAATAGCCCCAAGTACGATCACATAGCTGGTTGCGCTTAAACCAAGGCCGATCAACATGCCAATAGTGACATAGAGCATGCTTGGCTCAGTCGCGATTGACGTTAGGTACAGTCCTGCACCATAGGCAACAGCCCCAAGCATAATAATGCGTCGTGGTCCCCAGCGATCCGATGCCATGCCAATAAAAGGTTGGAACATGCCAAATAACAGGTTTTGTAGGGCAATCGCAAAGCTGAAGAACTCACGGCCAGTTTGAAATGTATCTGAGATTGGCATCATGAAGATACCAAAAGATTGCCTAATCCCAAGGCTAAAAATTAATGTCCCTATTCCCATCCATACTAAAAGTGGAAAACGAAAAATACTCATTAATGGTGCTCTGTATGTGAATCCGAATTTGATTGATGACAACCAGCATGGACAGCATGCTGCGCGAGTGCATCTAACAAAGGCTGACAATGATGAACGCCAATAAGGGTAATGATGAGCAGTAAAACCATACGGCTTAACTGCGCAAAAAGTGATTGTGAAAACATCAGTGCCTCATACGCGAAATTGCGAGGCGCGGATATTAAAGAAACCTAGTTAATGAAACAAATGAATAAAAATCAGGAAGGTTATGCATAAATTGCATGAAATATGAGAGGTTAACTTCCGTGTAAAATAAAGATGGTTTCTTCAACGTTTACCTGTCTAATTGTTGAAAAATCGGACTGTTGAGTCAAGCGGTTTGAAGCCGCAACGATGCAAAATATCGGTATCTTCAGTATGAACCGGATGAAGAGGTATGTCGCTGGAGGATGTGTTTTGAAAGTTTATTCACAAGAAGGTTTTTTCTGACATCTAAGCTGGTTATAGGTATTTTGGCAATCAGAATTAACATTCAGGAGTATAAAGTGTGATGATCTTTGTGATAAATCACTCGGTTCATCGTGAAACTAATCGTTTTTTTGCAAAATCATCATACAATGCGCGTTATTCCTCATTGCTCCATTTTTGTTTAAGATAAATCATTAAATGACCCTCGAAAGACGTGCTGAGTTCTTACTCCTCTTTACAACATTTTGCGCTTCCGCTGGCTGGATCTTTTCGAAAGAAGTGATTCAAGGTTTGCCACCATTTGGCTTTATGGGGTTACGTTTTTTTACTGCCTCACTGATCCTACTTCCTTTTTGTTTCAAGCATTTTAAAACGGTTGCACTTGGCGATGTCCTGCGCTCTATGTCGGTAGGTTGTTTGCTCGGTGGTGCATTATTGTGCTGGATTTATGCAATTTCAATCAGCGATACCTTAGGGGAAGGGGCTTTTATTATGAGCCTGTCGGTATTGCTTGCACCGTTAGTGGCGTGGGTACTCTTTAAGCACAAGCCTGTCCGTGAGTTTTGGTTGTCGTTACCGTTTGCCATTGTCGGTTTAATGCTGTTATCACTTTCACAAGGCTGGCAAGGATCTATAAGCCAATTGTGGTTCTTACTTGCTGCCTTCTTTTTGGCATTGCATTTTAACTTTAATAGTCGCTTTGCTCAGCGTATGCCTGTAATGCTACTAACATGCATTCAATTGTTCGTGACAGGTCTGCTAGGACTAATTCTATCGTTATTTGTTGAAACTTGGCCAACGACGATCCCACCGACGATTTGGGGGTGGTTTGCATTAAGCGTGTTGTTTGCTACCAGCTTACGTTACCTAACTCAAACCATGGGTCAACAACGGGTCACGGCAGCCAATGCTGCGATCATCATGATCTTGGAGCCGATTTGGACGGTGCTATTGAGCATTTTATGGTACAAAGAAGCGATGCCTGCCGCTAAGGTAATAGGCTGTACAATGATCCTGTTTTCTTTGCTGCTGTACCGTGGTTTATCTAACCCTAAAATTCGAGCATTTCTTAAACGCTCTGATCTTCATTCGTCCTAGTGTTGGCTAGTCGCATGGCTGCTTAGTGTGATAGTTTTTTTTGCTTTGCAGTGTATTAGCGTTCACGCTGATAAGGCGTCGCTTGCATGGATTTGACCTCGGGCAAGCGACGGTCATTGGGATCATCCGTGCGATTTTTCAGCAATTTATATTCATTCTCTATCGAATGCAGGACTTGCTTAAACGGTTGGTTGCCAACGGTTAAGCTGGTTTGGAAGGGCTGTGAGTAAATTAAAATAGCGTACATTACCATGCCCGTTGCAGCACCATATGCAGATAGATAAAACATGCTGATCTTGGTTTGTTTAAAATAGCTCATAGGGATCAGTGCTAAGAAAAATAACCCAATAACCATGACCCAAAATAAAGGCGGTAGATCATCGTCGTAGTCAAACAAACGTTGCATGCGTAGCCGTTCTATCTCATCTAGCAGGCTGTCTATTTCTGTGGTTGTTTCAACAATGTCAGGGTTACGAGGAATAGCATCAAGCAAACGTCGTAAATCATACAGAGCATGATCAGCGGTAAGGTTACTTGCTAATGGATCTTTAGCTACCCAATCTTCTTCAATCACGGCATAGACATAGTTTGCGAGTGTCGCGATGCTAGAGAGGGCATGTTCACTGGGGAGTTCTTCCCCCAAATCTTCCAAGACCAAAGAGATCACCATTGCCTCTTGATCAATTGATTCGCGTAATTCGTTGTATTCAGAAAAAACAGAATTGAATGCCAGCGCAAGAATGAATGCCTGAATGGCGCCTAGACGTGTGGATAGCGTTGAGCAAAGTTGGGCATTTTCATCGGTACGGGCGGGATGAACAGCATAGTGGATAATGGTGGTGAATAGCACTGCAATTAGTGCGGAAATACTGATAACGGTGGCTAAGCCAACGAAAGTAGGAAGCGATTCTATCACCACATCAATTCCTTATGTGCACAAGGTGATTACAGTATAGCTGGCGACACTTTGTCTGCGTGTCTTGGATGATAGACACGGCTGGAATATGGCAGGAAAAAGGCTTAATCAGTGGTAAAAAAATAAGCCAAGAAGTCCTTTTCTTGGCTTATTTTATCGTTAATCTATTTTAGGTTGAGATCAGATCTTAAGCTGGTATTAACGACTATCGTTAATGAGCCAATATCAGCGGATCGCTAATATTGAAGCCATAAATGATGACTAAGCCGATAATACCCGTCATAACAAGGTAGTAGAAAGTTGGGATAATCGTTTTACGCAATGTTGCGCCTTCACGGCCTAGCAAGCCAACCGTAGCTGATGCGGCAACCACATTGTGAATCGCAATCATATTACCCGCCGCTGCACCTACTGCTTGCAAGGCAACAACAGCCGCACTTGAGATACTTAACGTTTGTGCCACTTCAAATTGGAATTGGCTGAACATCATGTTAGATACGGTATTAGAACCTGCGATGAATGCGCCTAATGCGCCTATGGTCGCGCTAAGGGCAGGGAAGAACTCACCGACTAAGCCAGATGCAAAGTTCGCAGTGGTTACTGGCATGCTGGCTAAATCAGCACCATTGACGCCAGAGTTAATGAAAATACGTACCATAGGGATAGTAAAAATCAGTACAAAACCAGCGCCAATCAGGGTTTTACTTGATTCGCCAAAAGCTTTAAATAATGGGCTGACTTGGCGTGATTGCAGCAATACCGCAAGCAGCGCAACAAACACTAGAATCCCACCCGGTAAGTATAGCGGCTGGATTGCAGCACTGATCCCAGACTCACCTAAGATATTACTCAACGAGAAGCTGACATCGGTCAACATACCTTTGAAGTCTTTACTTACGCGACTAGCAACCAATATTACAGCTAACAGTACATAAGGTGCCCATGCCAGCGCCAGGCTCATCGGCTTACCCGTTGTCTCTTTGATTTCAATTTTGAGAGAACCTAACCACTCTGCTGGCCATTTGTCTTCACTTTCAAAATCCCACTTTGACTTAGGTACTAAAAAGCCTTTTTTCGCCGCAGTTACCACAATGGCCAATCCCACTAAGCCACCAATCAAAGATGGGAACTCTGGGCCAAGTAATGCACCTGTTAATGCGTAAGGAATAGTAAAAGCTAAACCTGCAAAAATAGCGAATGGTAGAATATCTAGCCCTTCAGTCCAGCTTCTGTTTTTACCAAAAAAGCGCGTTAGCATCATCGCCATAAGCACAGGTATTAATGTGCCAACACAGGCGTGGATTAATGCAACGTTCGTGGTGATTTGCTGTAAGTACACATCCCACGTTGAGCCATTAGCCACTAATGTTTCTGTGATGTTATGAGTATCTAGCCCTTTATTGACACCTACGATGATAGGTGTTCCGACAGCACCAAAAGAAACGGGGGTTGATTGGATCATCATGCCCATTAGTACGGCAGCAAGGGCTGGGAAACCAATGGCAACCAATAGCGGTGCCGCAATGGCTGCTGGAGTACCAAAGCCTGATGCGCCTTCAATGAAGGATCCAAAACACCATGCAATGATAATGGCTTGAACACGGCGGTCGGTAGAGATATCGGTAAAACCATTACGAATAGTTGTGATAGCGCCGGTGTGCTTTAAAGTGTTTAACAAGAAGATGGCACCGAACACTATCCACAACACCGCAATGGTGATCATTAAGCCTTGGATACTGGATGCCAATACACGGTTGGCAGACATATCCCAACCGAATAAGGCAATAATAACCGTTAGACCAAAGGCGACAGGCATAGCATGTTTTGCTGGCCAGTTAAGGCCAACCAGTAAGATAGCGGCGAGCACTATCGGCGAAAAGGCGAGTAAAGCGAGTAGGGTATCAGTCATTAGAGTACATCCTTCGTACAGCCGTTTTGTTTTAACGTTAGAGTAATATTATTGTTGTGTTTGTGTGGATTATGTAAATCAAATGTGACGGTACTCCTTTCATTTTTCTTAATATAGGGGAATAATGAAAAAGATTATTTCCAAAAGTTGATAAATCATGGTTAAAACAGATGACTTGATCCTGTTTGCACAGGTTGTGGAGCTCGGCTCTTTTAGTCGAGTAGCAGAGCAAAACAGCCTTACAAACTCAGTTGTTAGCAAGCGGATAGCGCGATTAGAGGAAAGCCTTGGAGTACAACTTTTGTACCGAAGTACACGAAAGTTAACGGTGAGTGAGGCTGGAAAATTACTTTATCAAGGTGCTAAAAATGTGAAGCAGGCAGCGGTAGAGGCAATAGATACTGTGGCAGGGTTTGGTGAAAAAGTGACTGGACATGTGAAAATGTCAGTGCCTACTATCTCGGGAGACCTACTTTTAGCAGATGCAGTTGCGGATTTTTGCGTGCAAAATCCGGGGATGACAGTGGATATGTCGCTTGATAATAAGTTTGTGGATTTGATTGATGATGGTTTTGACTTAGTGATCAGAACCGGTCACCTCGAAGACTCCAACCTAATTGCACGCCATATTCTAGATTCGCAATGGGTAATATGCGCGGCACCTGCCTATATTAGCCGAAACGGAAAACCGCAGCATCCCGAGGATTTAGTGAACCATAATTGCTTACAGTATGCTTACCAAACAACAGGTGCAGCGGAGTGGTTGTTTAAAAGAGATAGCGGTAATTATATCGTGCGGATCAGTGGTAACTTCTCAACCAATAACGCGGGAGCATTACGTAAAGCAGCCTTAGGCGGTCACGGTATTGCTTATGTACCAAGGTGTTTGGTGTATCACGATTTGATGAAAGGGGATTTAATGGATTTATTCCCTAAGCAAGTTGGTAAGCGGCTAGGCATTTATGCAGTTTACCCGTTCACTCGCCAACCACCGCAAAAAATCAGGTTACTAATAGAGCATATTCGTGCGCGTTATCTCGTTATTGGCCACTATTTTTAATGCATCATTAGTGGCTCGCTTTCATGCTATGAGTCGCGAGCTTACCGTATTATTTTTCTTCGGCGAATAAGGTATCAGTAAAGGGGATTTGTTTGGTCTCGCTATAGCGATCATCAAAACAGGCACGCTCGGCAGAATCACAATAAACCTTGTTACTAAATGAAAAGCGGCTACTGTCGAAGTTGTCGCTTCCGCCAACCTCTTCTATCATTTTTAGCATCTTATTCTGTGCATCGTCACCTAAGTAAGATTGGGTAAAAGCCATTGAAATACCAAATCCATCGACACAGAACCCTGCTTTTTCATCACAAATAATGCCTTGCTCAGGGGAAAATATCCCAGCAGCTAATGTTGTTACTGTCGTTGGCTTCTCTAGTTCAGGTGCTGGTGGGCTGGTTGCAAAGGTAAGGTGCGTAAAGTAAGCCGCGCCAAAAACGAAGGAATATCGGACTAAGTGCTTGATAAACTGCATTGCATTGCCTTATTTGTGAAGAGCATGTCCATTTAGCTTATCGTAAATCGGGTAGAATGCTGTCTCTAATATGCGTTGATGTTGTCTTGTTTAGCTATATTGCATTCTTACATTTCAACGATTTATTTAGCGACTTCATAACGTCTGTTTTATGCTAACAATTAATAAAGCAAGATATAGCAGCAAATATTAAGAGGAAGGTCTATGAGCTGGTATTTACACGTTTTAAAGAATTATGCTGTTTTCAAAGGAAGAGCTCGTCGAAAAGAGTATTGGTATTTCTTCTTAGTTAACCTTGTGATTGCATTATGTTTAGCTGTGGTAGATAACCTACTTCATACACCAGGATCTGCTGATGGAGCGGGTATTTTGGGCTCTATCTATTCTTTTGCTGTGATGATCCCAACAATCGCTGTTGGCGTAAGACGTTTGCATGATACAGGTCGGGTTGGCTGGTGGATGTTTATTGTGATTATTCCTGTTATTGGTGCACTTGTATTGCTGTACTTTTTCGTTAAAGACAGCGAGGCGCAGTCTAACGAGTATGGTCCAAATCCTAAGCAGATTGAAGATGCCCAATTTAGTGGTTAGACGACATTAGCGACTGTAATGCGACAAAAAAGGCAGACTCAAGGTCTGCCTTTTGTTGTTGTGCGCCGAGCATGGTGTCAACCTAGGAGGTGAAAGTCCTCTACGTGCCTTGTCGAGCAGGAAGCGTTAGCCTATGCAAGGGTGTCCATCGTGAGGTGGAATCTGAAGGAAGCAAATGGCAAAACATAGCTT
>NZ_NOIF01000066.1 GCF_002265265.1 Photobacterium sanguinicancri | reverse complement strand
AAATTAGAACGCGGCCAATGGTCGCGTTTTTTTATATCTCTATTTTATATCGCCATATATTTATTGTGGACCCTATCAATTGTACGTCGTTTTATTTTTGTGTCATAAAAGCTCTAAAATGCTTACAATGCTGGGTTGATAAGATAATGAAAATAATGCATGTGCTAACGCGTTGGTAAATAGTGATTTTTAGAACTGTTTCCAGCCTTTTATATCAAGGAAGGCTGTGACAAGTGGCATCATAAACGAGTGGGTAATTATGGAAATAAAGGACGATACAATGGATATGAAAACTCAGCTAGCAGGTAATTTGAAAAAGAAAGTGTCAGTTCCTGTTGTGGCTGGCGTATTGGGAGCGGCTGCCATCTTCGGGTTGTTTAATAATTCGGTGCTGATGACGGATGCTGGGTATACCTATGTGCACCAGAATAACCTGACGGGCGAATTAGATGTATTTAGTGAGCCCGGTATTCATTTTCGTATGCCATTCTTGTCGAAAATCACCAAGTACGATCAAGTGATCACTGTATCTTACGGTAATACGACAGGCGAAGACTTCTACCAACGACTACCTGCGATACAAGCGCGTTTTGCTGATACCTATATTGGAAATATCCCAGTTACCTTCCGATTCAAATTATCGTTGAACCCTGAAGCCGTTATTAAGATGCACCGTGAGTTTCGTAATAACAGCAACCTCATTGATGCATTACTGGTAAAGAATGCCCGTAATGTCACGGTTATTACAGCCACGCAGTACACGGGTGAAGAGTTCTTCCAAGGTGGATTAAATCAGTTTAAAACACAGTTGGGCGATCAACTTCGTGACGGTATTTATATGACCGAGCGTAAACAAGTTGAAGTTGAGCAGATCGATCTTGCGCCTGTAGGGGTGAATCAGTCTAACTCCAATAAGTTGCAACGCACACAGCAGTTAGTATGGAAAACAGTTCCTGTGTTTGATGCCGATGGTAACCTCAAACGTCAAGATAACCCGCTACAGCAGTATGGTATCGCGGTGACACAGGTGACGATTGGCGATCCATCGCCAGAAGAGCAATTAAACAAATTGTTGATGGATAAAAAGCGTTTAGTTGCTGATCGAATTCGTGCTATCCAAGAACAAGAAACATCAAAAGCGCAAGCTGAAACCGAGCAGTTGCGTAAAGAAATTCAGCGTACTCGTGAAGTACAAGATGCTCAGCGTAATAAAGAATTAGCGATAATCTCACAGCAAAAAGAAGTGGAAATTGCTCGTCAAATTGCAGAACGTGAAATCGTTGAAGTTGAAAAGAAAAAACGCTTAGCGGAAGTCGATAAAGAGAAAGAGTTGGCGATTGCTGAGGCGAACTTAGCCATTCAAAAAGCCAATGCATTATCGGCAGAATATGAAGCGAAAGCGATTCTGGCAAAAGGCCGAGCTGAGGCTGTGGTATTAAAAGCGAAATACGATGCCTATGGTGCGAACCGTGATGTGTACTTAGCTGAGCTTAATCGTGATGTTTCTACAGCGTTATACAATAACTTGAAAAACTACCAAGTTGAGATGCCTAAGAACTACTTTGGCGGTGGTAATGGTGGCAAGCTAACCACGAACTTAGATGTGATCACTGGTTTTGGGGCGTTAGGCATATTGGATAAAACGCAAAAACTAACGGATGAGAAACAGAACTAATCGTGACGATGCTTGTTTGATATCAGCCTGAGTGAGTAAATATATCGGTAGAGGTATAGTTAGGAAAGCTTGCTTGGGGTGATATGAGGGTATTTGTGAAATTTAGGCAGTATTAAACACCAGTCAGAGACTCTGACTGGTGTTCTAATATCGTCGCTGCGGTAGGCATAATATTAATCGAAGCAGATTTCGATGAATGCTTTTCCGTGCTCAGAATCAAATGGCATGATAATGATTGCGCCATCACACTTGTGCGTAATAGTGTGGCCGCGACCAGAAACAACTGCTGGTGTTGCCATATCAAACTCATAGCCTTTGTCGGATAGGATACGTTTAGCACCACCCGTGACCATATTGGTAATTTCACCCACCATATCAGTGACTTCTTCATTGATACCGTTAGGGCGCTCACCCAGCATACGCTGCATGATTTCAAGGGCTAAGCCTTCATCAAAAGTGATCGACATAGATCCCTTTGTCGTCGGGCCAACCATACCGATTAACCCAGAGACATCACCTCGGGCTACTTCATCTTTTTTTAAACGAGGCTTTTGAGGAGCAAGCTCCATCGATGCCATTGTTTTTAATACGTTTAGCAATGATGCTAAAAAAGGATTTACGAATTCTGCGCGCATAATGACGTTATTATTCTTTAATTAAAGGTTACTGCTGATCGCTCTGACAGTCTTTGCAAATACCATGGCTTTCTACCACATGGTGAGCGATTTTAAATCCATGAGAATCAGCTTTAATACGTAATAATTTTGCCAGCTCTTCATCATGACATTCATCTACTGAGCCACACTCATCACAGATCAATAGCTGTGAACAATGCTCGGCATGACCAAGCAAGCAACAAGCAATATAGCTATTGGTCGACTCGACTTTATGGATAAAGCCTTGAGCCATGAGAAAGTCTAACGCTCGATAAACTGTAGGTGGCTTCGCTTGTGGTTCCGTTACTTTTAGTAAATCTAGCAACTCATAGGCACTGATCGAGCGACGATGCTCAACAATAAGAACGAGAACTTTCAAACGCTGAGGCGTTAAGCGTACACCTCGTTGCTCACAAAGTTGTTGTGCTTGAAGCAACAGTTGTGCTTGGCTTGCCATATAACCTCAAATAACAGCGGTAGGACCTGTAGTTTACCACAGCTAATAATAAAGGTATCTCAGAACAAAAAGTTCCTGATTGGAAGATGAGGATTTTTTGTGTTTCTGATCACAAATTATTATCGCTAGTTACGTCTATATAGCGGCACTCTTTCCATTTTTCTTTACTGCGCGAAGGTTTATTTCCAATAAATCGCACTATGTCCTCTAAGTTAGCCCACTTTTGTCCCAAATATTCATCATGTACAGCTTTGTTGTCTTTTTTACGCTTTTTTGTGTCCATTGGTGAGTGGGTAGAGTGTTTACTGATTTAAGTCGTTGATATTATGGTTTTTAATGGCTTGTGCAGCTTTTGGGTTATTATTATGCAAAAGCTAAAAGAGCTGTACGGTTTGTTTTTTGTCATTATATTTCAGGTGCTTACGATTAAATTAAAAGTTACATTATGTTCTTTATTCTTTGAGGGAAGATTTCAATTGATAGTTTTCGCTTGTACAGCAAAAGGTAGAATGTTCAGTAGAAAGCTACACCTTCTTAAAGTTGGGTGTTTTGGACTTTTGTAAGTCATTGATTCATATTTATTATAATGGCTGTGCAGCTTTTGGGTTGCTATGTTCCAAAAGCTATTTTTGCTGTACGCCGTTAATTTGCAATGGAGTCTTTGGGTTTTATCTTCATTTAAAACAGTTGGTTATGTTTTTATTTGATATTTAGAATTTGGCCTATCATGTTACTTTTAGTTTCTATTTTGAGCTGGAATTAATGCGTTGATAGCTGTTATGAGGGCTTTATGGCCGTGCAAATAAATCCAATTGGGAAACAGGGGTGAATAAGGTAGAATTCGTGGTCATTTTTCACTCTTTGTTTGTATCGAGTGGGAGAACGTAATAATGGTGATTAACGAGGTTATCTAATGCCAAACAGTGCTGTTGCGAGTTGCGACGATTTACATACAGAACTTACACATCAGGAGGAGTTTCCTTCGTGTCGTTTCTCTGTCGCGCCTATGCTCGATTGGACTGACCGTCATTGCCGTTATTTTCACCGTTTAATGAGTGACCATGCATTGCTTTATACCGAAATGGTCACAACGGGTGCGATTATTCACGGTAAGGGTGATTTTCTTGCGTATAACGAAGAAGAGCACCCACTTGCGCTGCAGCTAGGGGGCTCAAACCCTGCTGACTTGGCGCGTTGTGCTAAATTGGCGCAAGAGCGTGGTTACGATGAAATAAACCTGAATGTAGGTTGCCCTTCAGATCGAGTGCAAAACGGAATGTTTGGTGCTTGCTTGATGGGTGAGGCTGACTTAGTGGCACAGAGTATTGCCGCAATGCGTGAAGTCGTTGATATTCCTGTTACGGTGAAAACGCGTATCGGTATTGATGAGCAAGATTCTTATGAATTTTTGACCCACTTTATTTCGACGGTTTCTGAGAAAAGTGGCTGTGACGACTTTACTATTCATGCGCGTAAAGCATGGCTAAAGGGGTTAAGCCCGAAAGAAAACCGTGAAATTCCACCGTTGGATTACCCGCGAGTCTATCAATTAAAACAAGACTTCCCTCATCTTAAAATGGCGCTGAATGGCGGCATTAAGACGTTTGATGAGATGGATGAGCATTTAAAGCATCTTGACGGTGTGATGGTAGGTCGTGAGGCATACCAAAATCCCTATATCATGGCGCAAGTGGATCAACGCTTATTTGGTAGTACTAAGCCGATTATCAAGCAGCGTGAACTGGTTGAAGCTATGTACCCATATATTGAACGTCAACTTGCTAATGGTTCGTACCTTGGCCATATCTCTCGCCATATGCTGGGTTTATTCCAAGGCTTGCCGGGTGCGCGTCAGTGGCGTCGTCACATTAGCGAAAATGCACATAAAGCGGGTGCTGGTATTGAAGTGTTACAGCAAGCGGTAGCAAAAATTCCAGCGGAATTGGATGTTTAGTTGATTTAACTAATCTATTGGTAAAATTGACCACATTTAAAAGAGCGATAGGCGAAAAGCCCTCGCTCTTTTTTTTTGATCGTGGCTTATCCTATTGATTATATGGGTTTTATTTTAGCGCGTGGAAGTGGCGCAGTTTGTGCAGTTTAGATGGTAGTGATGAATACAGTAATTAAGCAGACTTTGCCGATATAAAGCGGTTATTGAATGTCTGCATAATTTGGAATTTGAGGGGGACGTATGGTCGAGATTTTATTTCTATTCACATTTGCGATGGTGCTGATATTTACAGGTATCAGCATGTTGGGGATGTTCTTAGCGGTGGCAGCAGGCTTTGCTGTTATGGCGGTTATTGGGATGTTAGGTGTGATGTTTAAGCTACTCCCTTGGCTTATTGTTATAGCCTTAGGTGTATGGTTTTACCGTGAGCATAAGGCTGATAAATTACACCGTAGCCGCATGAATTACCGACGTTAAAATTGAGTTTTTACTCAGGTTATAAGTTACGTCAAGAGAGTGTTATTTTTTGTATAGAAGGCATTGTTTAACAAATCAAATGGGGTCATTTTGTACAGCATCTGGTATAGTCTCGCCCGAATTTTATACAAAATAAGAGCGGAGACTCTGCATGAACAAATTTACTCTTACAGCAGCGGCAGCTGCTGTAGCATTTGCAGCGGCAATGCCAGCACAAGCAGCTACCCTTCTTGGTGTAAAAGTAGGTGCTGATGCATGGTTTACTGGCGGTAAAACAGATTTACCTGCAGAATCTGTAGATGCTGAAAACAAAACAATGGGCACATTCCACATTGCGTTTGAGCACTTTATTCCATTGGTACCCAATGCACGTATCCGTTACAGCGATGTTGATAACGGCACTGTGTCTTTCAATCAAATTGATTACACGGCTTACTACGAAATTCTAGATAACGACGCAGTTGCGCTGGATCTAGGTGTGGTGATGTCTAAATTCAACGCTGGTAAAGTGGGTAACCAGTCATTCAGCGAATGGCAACCAGCGGTTTACGGTGCGGGTGAAATCGGTATCCCAATGACACCAGTTTCTGCGTTTGGTGATCTGACATACGGTACATACGACGATACGAAAACCGTTGATGCACAAATTGGTGTTAAATGGACCATTCCTCTACTTGTTGATCTAAACCTTCGTGCGGGCTATCGCGTGATGGATCATGACTTTGCATTCATTAACGGTTACAACTCTGTAAAAGTGAAGAATGACGGTTGGTTCCTAGGTGTTGAAGTAGACATCTAATCGTTACACTTACCTTGTAAGTTTGTACGAAAAGCCTTAGGGAAATATCCCATAAATTGAAAGCCACGATTATCGTGGCTTTTTTGTTGCCTGTTTTCTCAATTATGTACCATTTTTAATAGATGACTGAGTTATCAGGAGTCAGGCTTATGACATTAACGGAACTGCAGGGCTTATATGCACGTAGCGACTTAGTTGAGGCGGTTGTGGAACCTTCGATTCAAGAAGGGGGCTGGATCGTTGAGTTTCGTCATCGCCGGGGTGGCTTTGTTCCACTAACGGATGGTGCGGGTAGCGAACAGTGTTACCAAGATATTGATACCGCGAGTGAGCGTGCGTTTGAAGTGGGTTTTCACCAAGTGCGTATCGCCGATAACTTTTAAATTTCCTTTCTTTCTTATGATAGGTGAGGTGTTACGGCGGCACTCAACCTTACTAAAAGTTATAAAACATTCTTATCTATTCTTTCTTGTTATTTCATTGAGTGGCTAATCTAACCTTACGCAATGTATAGGGAACGTCGTGTCATGGTACTCAAGGAACTGTCGGCCTTAGCCAGCCCACTCAATGATCAACAAATAGATCAACTTCAACAGGCTACATCAGAATTGTCATCTCAACAGATGGCGTGGATCAGTGGTTACTTTTGGGGGTTAAGCCAAACGCAACCCACCGCGCAGCCACAAGCTGAGAGCCATTCTATTGCCGCTGTTGCAAGCCAACCTGTTGGTAAGCTAACCATCATTTATGCCTCTCAAACCGGTAATGCGAAGGGGCTTGCAGAAACCTTGCATGCCGAAGCGGATGCTGCGGGTATTCATGCCGAAGTATTCTCTGCGGGTGATTACAAAGGTAAAAATTTAGCAAAAGCTACGCATCTTATTATTATTGCTTCTACTCATGGTGAAGGTGAAGCGCCAGATGATGCGATTGAATTACATGAGTTTTTGCAGTCGAAGAAAGCCCCGAATTTATCTCACCTGAAATATGCGGTGATTGGACTGGGTGATTCTAGCTATGAATTCTTCTGTCAAACTGCCAAAGACTTCGATAGTTACTTAAACAAACTGGGGGCGGAATCAGTACTTGAACGCCTCGATTGTGATGTTGATTATGAAGCGCAGGCAGCGCAATGGCGTGCATCTGCGTTAGAGATTGTTCAGCAAACGCTTTCAACGGGTGAGGCTGAAGTGGTGCAGTTGCCTGTCGGACAAAGCCAAGCATCGGTGTCGCAATATACTAAACAGAATCCGTATGACGCGGCATTACTTACCAGCCAGAAAATCACTGGGCGTAATTCGGGCAAAGATGTTCGTCATATTGAGATTGACCTTGAAGGTTCAGGGCTAACTTATCAGCCTGGTGATGCGCTCGGGGTGTGGTATGACAATGATCCAGCCCTCGCCGCCAGAGTGATAGCCCAAGTTGGATTGACAGAAAAAACTCAAGTCGATGTTGATGGCGTTTCATTAGTGCTGTTAGAGGCATTAACGAAGCATTATGAAATTACCAATGCCAACCCTCAGTTAGTTACCCAATATGCCTCGTTGTCAGGCAGTAAAAAATTGGAAAAGTTACTGTCTGATAAAGACAAGCTACGTGCCTATGCGGGGAATACTCAAGTATTGGATGTACTAGCTGAAAAGAAAACCAAGCTAACTGCAGAGCAACTACAAGGGTTACTACGTCGCCTTACTCCTCGTCTTTATTCTATTGCCTCTAGCCAACAAGAAGTCGGTGAAGAAGTGCATTTAACCGTTGGGGTTGTTGAATATCAGCAAGGTGAGGAAACCCGAAAAGGTGGCGCTTCGAGCTTTTTATCTCACCGCCTTGAAGAAGGAGAAAGTGTTCGCGTTTTTGTTGAAGCGAATAAGCATTTCAAACTGCCTGAAAATGATGATACTTCCATCATTATGGTGGGGCCGGGCACCGGTATTGCGCCTTTCCGTGCGTTTGTGCAAGAACGAGAAAGCCGCGAAGCTAGTGGTAAAAGCTGGTTATTCTTTGGTGATCGAACCTTCACAGAAGACTTCCTCTATCAAGTCGAGTGGCAGAAATACTTGAAAGCCGGTGTGATTGATCAACTCGATGTAGCCTTTAGTCGTGATCAAGCAGAAAAAGTTTATGTGCAGCACCGCTTATTAGAGCAAGGTGCCAAGGTATGGCAGTGGCTTCAAGAAGGGGCGCACTTTTATGTCTGTGGTGATGCAAACCAGATGGCAAAAGATGTCCATCTGGCGTTACTCACTATTATTGAACAGCATGGCCAACAAAGCCGAGAGCAAGCAGAGCAGTATTTAACTGAGCTACGTAAGAGTCAGCGTTATCAAAAGGATGTGTACTAATGAGCGAACAAAAATTAGCAGATAACGAACGCCTGAAGCGCGAAAGTAATTTCTTACGTGGCACCATCGTTGAAGACTTAGCAAATCCAGTTACTGGAGCATTCCAGGGCGATAACTTTCAGTTGATCCGTTTTCACGGCATGTATCAGCAAGATGACCGTGATATTCGCGCTGAACGTGCCAAGCAGAAGCTGGAACCGTTACAGAATGTGATGTTACGCGCGCGTATGCCGGGGGGGATTATCACCCCTACACAATGGCTGGCGATTGATAAATTTGCCGCGGACCACAGTATTTACGGCAGTATTCGTTTAACCACCCGCCAAACCTTTCAGTTTCACGGGGTATTAAAACCCAACATTAAGTTAATGCATCAGACGCTAAATAAAATCGGGATTGATTCGATTGCAACGGCGGGTGATGTAAACCGTAATGTGCTGTGTACCACCAATCCTGTTGAATCAGAGCTACACCAAGAAGCCTATGAGTGGGCAAAGAAAATAAGTGAGCATTTACTGCCAAAAACAAGGGCTTATGCTGAGATTTGGTTAGATGGTGAAAAGCTGGAAACGACGGACGAAGAGCCAATTTTAGGCAGTACTTACCTACCGCGTAAGTTTAAAACGACCGTGGTTATTCCGCCGCAAAACGATGTGGATGTCCATGCCAATGATCTCAACTTTATCGCGATTGCCGATGAAGGTAAGTTAATCGGCTTTAATGTGCTGGTGGGCGGTGGCCTTGCTATGACACATGGTGATAAATCGACATATCCACGCCGTGCTGATGATTTTGGTTTTATTTCTTTAGATAAGACGATTGCAGTGGCCGAGGCGGTGGTGACTACCCAGCGTGACTGGGGTAATCGCTCTAATCGAAAAAATGCCAAAACTAAGTATACGCTGGATCGTGTCGGCTCTGATGTATTTAAAGCGGAAGTAGAAAAGCGTGCGGGTGTCGAGTTTGCAGCGAGTCGCCCGTACGAGTTCACTGATCGCGGTGACCGGATTGGTTGGGTAGAAGGCATTGATGGTAAACACCATTTAGCGCTGTTTATTGAAAATGGTCGTTTACTCGATTTTCCTAATAAACCACTAAAAACAGGTATGGCAGAAATTGCGAAAATCCATAAAGGCGATTTTCGTATGACGGCAAATCAAAATGTTATTGTGGCAGGTGTACCTGCTGAGGAAAAAGAGAGGATCGAAAGGATCGCGCGTGATCATGGTTTGATTGATGATGGCGTAACCGAACAGCGTAAAAATTCAATGGCATGTGTGTCATTGCCTACCTGCCCACTAGCCATGGCAGAAGCCGAACGCTTTTTACCGGATTTTGTGACGGATATTGAAGGTATTTTAGCGAAGCATCACCTTGGTGCTAGCGAAAATATCATTACTCGAGTGACGGGTTGTCCTAATGGCTGTGGCCGTGCCATGTTGGCTGAGATTGGCTTAGTCGGAAAAGCGCCAGGACGTTACAACTTGCACCTTGGCGGCAATCGTAACGGCACCCGCGTGCCGAAAATGTACAAAGAAAATATTAGCGTAGCTCAGATACTTGCCGATATTGATGAGTTAGTGGGGCGCTGGGCACGAGAGCGTGAAGAAAATGAAGACTTTGGTGATTTTACGATCCGTGCTGGCATTATTGAGCCAGTATTAGTATCCAAGAGGGATTTCTATGCCTAATTCAACCACAGCCGTGCTGCCTGTACGTTGGCAGCTACAGGATTTATTGGCTTTAAATAAGGTCGATCAAATACTTAAGTTGGCTCAAATCAATGCTGAACTTGAAGTGCTATCGGCTGAAGATCGTGTTCGTTGGGCGCTTGAGTACCTTCAGGGTGATTTTGCGTTAGCCTCTAGTTTTGGTGTGCAATCGGCGGTTATGTTGCATTTAGTGACCAAAGTAAAGGCGGATATCTCGGTTATTTTGACTGACACGGGCTACTTATTCCCTGAAACGTATCTGTTTATTGATGAGCTTAAAGAGCGTTTGTCATTGAATGTTCAAGTTTACCGTTCGCCACTGACCCCCGCTTGGCAAGAGGCACGTTATGGTAAGTTATGGGAGCAAGGTGTCGAAGGAATTAAGCTTTACAATAGATTGAATAAAGTTGAACCGATGCGTCGCGCACTTGATGAACTTCAAGTTGGGACGTGGTTTTCTGGCTTACGTCGTGCACAGTCAAGTTCTCGATCTTCGTTGCCAGTACTTGCGATTCAAAATGGGGTGTTTAAATTTCTCCCTCTGATTGATTGGAGTAATGATGATGTAGATGCATACCTAGTTGATCATAAGTTGCCTTATCACCCGCTATATGAACAAGGTTATATGTCGGTAGGCGATGTGCATACAACGCAGAAGTGGGAGCCAGGTATGAAAGAAGAAGAAACCCGTTTCTTTGGGCTAAAGCGTGAATGTGGACTACATGAAGATGATGCGGAATCCGATGGTTCAGGTATTTAGTTGGTAGACTAAACCTTCTTATTTTCAATGTTTACAAGACTCTGACAGGGTAGCTTTGGCTACCCTGTATGCTATGCGGCGCTAAAAAGTGGTGTTGCAATTTACATGTTTATTTTAGCTCGCTGGGTTCCATATTTTTCCGACAGCTTCCATCAGGCCTGCACTGGCTCCTTGGTCGCCCATGAATTGCATGACGACGGGAATGAATTGGCTGACCATACTCGGGTCCATGCCTAGGGTGGCAAAGACTTTATTTAAGCTATCCGCATTGGTGATCATACTGCCAAGCCCGGCGGGAAGTGAATCGGCTAAGCCTTCAGCCCCTGGGATCATGTTGGTGAGTTCGCTAGCCTGATCGCCTGTCAGTTGTTTACTTGCGAGTGATAACAATGCACCTGCGCCACCGGCTGCTTGTTCATTACTGATCCCGAGTTGGCTGGTTAGCATATCAGTTAAAGGGTTACTTAATACTTCACTGGCGGCTTCTGTTTTTTCATCTTCACCACCAAACAGATCGGAAAAACTGAACGCGTTAGCGGCGGTACTGAAACTGAGGCAGGCAAATAATGTCAGCACAGTGCTGAAAAGGTGACTTCGTGAGGCAAATGACTTCATGGCTTTCTCCTATTTAACCAAGGCTAGGAGCGTAGAGGTATCTCAATGGGATGAAATACTTTTATGCTCAGCAACGTAGTTAAGCCTAGTGGAGAATGTGGCACTCGTAGCAAATAAATTCACTAAAAAGTGCTATAGCTATAGATAGTTACAGCACATACAAAAAACGGCGCAAGCGCGCCGTTTTATTACTGAAAGTTAGCGGGTAACTTACAGGATATCTAGAAGCTCAACTTCGAATACTAGTGCTGCGTATGGAGGGATAGCTGCACCCGCACCGCGTTCACCGTATGCTAGGTTTTGTGGAATGTGTAGTTTCCACTTAGAACCTACAGGCATCATTTGTAGAGCTTCAACCCAACCAGCGATAACGCCAGTTACAGGGAACTCAGCAGGTTGACCGCGAGTTACAGAGCTGTCGAATACAGTACCGTCGGTTAGTTGACCGTGGTAGTGAACACGTACTTGCTTGTCTGAAGTTGGGATTTCACCGTTACCTTCAACAAGAACTTCGTACTGAAGACCAGATTCAGTTACTGTAACTTCTTCGCGTAGTGCGTTATCTTTTAGGTAAGCTTCGCCGTCAGCTGCTGCTGCTTTTGATTGCTCAGCACGTGCTTCTTCTGCACGAGTGTGAAGATCGCGAAGTGCGTTGTTGATATCATCAACTTCGATTTCTGGCATGTCGCCAGTTAGAGAAGTTGCGATACCTTTAGCGATCGCAGCAACGTTTAGGCCTTCAAGACCGCTTTGTGCTAGCTGTTGGCCCATTTGTAGACCAATACCGTAGCTTGCTTTAGTTTCAACTGTATCTAGTTTAACGTCAGACATGTTGTCATCTCTTAATTAGAGTCAATAAGGCAAGCAGGATACCAGTTTCGACCCTTACGGGTAAACTGTTGTTAAGAATTGTCACCTTTTTTACGTCGTAAATGTGTTTTGCTGTATTCGTTATGGAGAATTAGTTATGGGACAGGCCAGACGCCGTTCAAAGAAAAAAAGCGAATTTAAGCTGCCAGAATGGCAGTTTGATCGTGCGGCTCTTTCTGCGTTAAAGGATAAAGGCCTGACTGCACTTGCTCCGATTCGTGAGCGATGGGCTAAGTTACCGACATTACATCGTCGAGCATTAACCGTTTTAGTGCCTGTGGTGGTGCTATTACTGCTGTTACCCAGTAGCCCTAGCATGACAGTTGAACCCGAGACGGACAGTGTTCGTCGCGAAGTGACGTTAAATTTAGGGGAAAGTGCGCCAGAACCGATTGGCGAACGCTCGGAACCCGTATCGCCGCAACGAGTGAAGCGGGCAGAACCTGTATCACCATCGACGCCTAAAACAGTGAGTATTCAATCTGAGAAAACAAGCAGCGTTGCTTCAAACAGCACGAAAGCGCTTTCGCTTGAATGGCAGCGCTATCAAATTCAGCAAGGGCAGACATTGGCGAATATTTTTCGTGAAAAGTCACTGCCACTCTCTGACTTGTATGCTGTAGCTGCAATTGAGGGGAAAGATAAGCCACTAAGTAGAATTAAATCGGGTCAATGGATCCGTTATAAGCAAACGGCTACGGGTAATCTTGATGCGATTCAAATTGAAACTACCAGTGGTAAATCTGTGATGTATTACCGTTTGTCTGATGGTAGCTTTTCGCGAGGTAAGTAGGGACGTTAGGTGTTATTGATATGAGGGCAACAGAGGTTACCGATAACAAAGCCGCATAATGCGGCTTTGTTCGTTTTAATAAGATGGTACTTAATAGTGTTAGCGAGTAATTGCTTTTTCTAAACGCATATCAATATGCGGAATGTCATCTTCTAAGTACATCTCGGATATCGCGCTAAAGCCGTAGCCCTTGTAATACGCTTGCAAGTGGTCTTGGGCGCCAATATCAATGGTTTGATCTGGCCATTGCACTTGCGCGGCATCTAATGCCCGCGTTAATAATTTATGCCCCAAGCCTTTTCCTCGTGCATGACCTGTCGTTAATACTCGTCCAATACTGACATTGTCGTAAGTCACACCTGGAGGTAGAAGGCGTAAGTACGCCACTAACTGATTATTATCGTAAGCCAGTAAGTGCTGCGTATCTGGGTGACGGTCATGTTCATCTAATTCGTGGTAAGGGCAATTTTGCTCTACCACAAAGACATCAACACGTACTTTTAGTAGTTCATACAGTTGGTGGGTCGTCAGTTGTTCAAACGGTAAACAGTGCCATTGCATACGGTATTCTCATCTCTTCAAGGTTGGCTTTTCAAGGCTAGTCATTATTATGAATAGTGGTGATATTTTATTTATAATCGTTCTACTCAAATAGTTATTTTTTGATGTTATTTTTTCAGGCCTTTATCTTCATCCTGCCGCGCTTTTATTCGGCTGAGGCTGGTGGCTGTGATCCCCAAATAAGAGGCGAGCTGTTTATCTGTGATCTGTACATCCAGCAGTGCAAAGTTGCTGGCAAATAATCGATAGCGTTCCTCTGGACTATACATCAGCATGAAGCGCTCTTTGTTTTCTTTAAAGGTGAGCTGGCGTTCGAGTAAGGCTGTATATAAAGGGTGCTGCTGGGTACGCCATTGTTCGAGTAAACGAATTGGCAAGGCTAAGATGCGACTGGCGACAAGCGTTTCAAGTAAAAATGGCGAATGACCATGAGTGGTTAGCGCTTCGAAACCGATAATGGTTTCTTGTTCCCAGTAGAACTCTTTACTAAAAGCGCGGCCTTCTTCCGTTAAGTAGCACGCGTGGCATACCCCCTCCGCTAAAAAGTAAAAGTGTTCCGCGGTTTGACCTTGGTGGATCAAAATATGGCGAGTAGGTAGTTCCAGTGGTGTTGCTTGTGCTGTAACGGCTTGAGCGTCTTCATCGCTTAACCCAAATTGCAGTAAAAATTGGTGCAATGCTGCTTTCATGCTGAACTCATTGAAAAGTGATGGTGTTGGTAGCATAACAAAAAAAACCGCCGCAAAAGCGACGGTCTTTATTTATAGAGCTTGAGGGTTATTTTGCTTGTAGATCGATACGGTAAATCGCAAAGCCTACTTTGTCTGAACCGACATTTGTCATCGGGTAGACGCCTTTCTCTTTAATAAACGCCGCCGCTTTGTCTGTTGGTGATGTTTCGAAGGTAACGTTTAGTTTTTTGTCACTCTTCAGTGGTGCAAAGTGCCAGTTATTATCGGCACTTGGGATCACTTGGCCTTTTTCTTTGCTTACACGGCTGATGTAGTCAGACAGTACTGTGCGGTTTTCATCTGGTGATGCAAACGCGACAAACTTCTCACCGGTACCCGCAAACTTACCACTGTATGCGCGGTAGTTATTGGTGGCGATAATGAAGTCCTGTTTTGGATCAACCGGTTTGCCATTAAAGGTCAATGTTTGAATACGTTCAGCATCAGCATTCACCAGTTTACAGTCACCGTCGTAACGCGCTGGCTGAGAAATGTCGATTGCATAGTTAACGCCATCAATGACATCAAAGTTGTAGGTACGGAAACCATCCCAGTTGATTAGGCCTTGTTGTGCAGTGCTGTTGACATCAATTTGGTTAAATTGCGCCGCTGAACATTCAAGCCATTCTTTGACTTCTTTACCGGTTACCTTCATAGCAACAAGCGTATTTGGGTATAGATAAAGGTCAGCTGCGTTACGGAACGTTAGTTGGCCTGATTCTACTTCAGTAAAGTTTGTTGGATCGTTACCGCGACCACCTGCTTTAAACGGTGCAGCAGCAGAAAGGACTGGGATACCATCTAAGTCTGGGTCACCTTGAATAAAGCGTTCTACATAGTCTTTTTGCGCAAGGTTAACTATTTGCACTGTTGGATCGTCTTGTACCAAGGCAAGGTAGCTGTACATGACATCGCTAGCTTTACCTATTGGTTGATTCACAAAAGTACGGGTTGCATTATGATCGTCAGTAATGGCTTTCACCATTTTTTGGTCAGCTTCAACCAGTGCTACGCGCTTTTCTTTATCAAAAATTGGGCGAGCTTCTGTTTTCGCATCGCTTACTTCCCAACCTGCATCTTCTTTTTCAAGCACAAGATCGACAACACCTAGGTGATCACCCCAGCGGCCAGGCATAACGGCAGCAACGCCATTGATAGTACCTTTTTCGATATCAGCGCCTGGAACATTGGCAAAGCTCTTGCTCGGGAATACGGCATGAGAGTGACCAAAAGCAATGACATCAATGTCTTTAACGTCTGTTAAGTAGTATGTTGAGTTTTCTGCTTGAACTTTGTAAGGATCCGTAGAAATGCCAGAGTGAGGGATCGCAACAATAATGTCTGCGCCTTCTGCTTTCATTTGTGGAACATACTTTTCAGCTGTTTGTTTGATATCTAGCGCATCAACGCGGCCTTCAAGGTTCTTCTTATCCCAAATCATGATCTGTGGTGGTACAAAACCGATGTAACCCACTTTTACTTCGTGCTCAACACCATCGGTATCTTTTAACGTGTGTGATTTGATGATGTATGGCGTGAAGAGGTTTTTACCTGTTTTTATATCAACAACGTTGGCATTTACATACGGGAAGTTTGCACCCGCAATTGAGTTTTTCAAAAACTCTAAGCCATAGTTGAATTCGTGGTTACCAATATTGCCCACTTCGTAATCTAGCTGATTCATGGCTTTATAAGCAGGGTGGATTTCACCCATCTTAATGCCTTTGTCAGCCATGTAGTCGCCCATAGGGCTACCTTGAAGTAAGTCACCGTTATCAACCAATAGGCTGTTGGTCACTTCTGCACGCGCTTCTTTTACTAATGTTGCTGTACGAACTAAGCCTGTTTTTAATGTTGGCTTATCTTTGTAGTAGTCAAAGTCCATCACATTCATGTGAATGTCGGTGGTTTCAAGAATACGTAGCTTGATGGTTTCTGCCGTTGCAGGACCAGCCATTGTCAATAAACCACCTAATACCGCAATAGTAAGAGGCTTGGCAGATAATTTCATGATTTACTCCAAGAAAGTGAGTTAGGAAAAGCTCGGCTAAGGTATCAAAAAACATGTCGAGTGAAAGTTTGATTCTTACTTTAATGTGCTGTAACTCTCACTTTAAGTGCGATAAATGTTATCTCATCAGCAGTTCTTATTTTAGGTCTAGATGACGCCTGTGCTATTTAAGAAAAAAACAGCATAAGTTACATCCAAAAGAACTAGTGAAAGTGCCACATCATTCCAATTAGGCACATTTGCCGCCTTTTTTACCCGAATTACAGTTAATTTATTGTGTCTACTCTCCCATTTTTGATTTCCTTATCTGAACCAAACTTTTTGGAATAAAAAATACAATTTTAGAATTTCAGGTAATATCGAGCTGTGTCTATAGTGCTCTTAATAGGAATGAAAGAGGGCGCAGGCATGGACTACTTGCCAATTTTTGCAGATTTAAAGCACCGACCGTGTGTCGTGGTGGGTGGCGATACTGTCGCATGGCGTAAAACTCAGATGTTGCTAAAGGCGGGCGCAGATGTTCGTGTGGTCGCGGAAGAGTTGAACGCAGATTTTCAAGCGGCGGTGATCAATCTGCAAGTTACCCACGTTGCTGCTGAGTTTTCTCCTGAATTGCTTGATGGCATTTTCCTCGCCATTGCCGCGACTGAGCGTAAAGCACTTAATGCTTTAGTGTATCAATCGGCTAATCAGCGCCAAGTGCTGGTGAATGTGGTGGATGATACCCAGCGTTGCAGTTTTATAGTGCCTTCTATTATTGATCGTTCACCGATAGTGGTCGCGATCTCCTCTTCGGGTAAAGCGCCCGTTCTTGCGCGTTTATTACGTGAAAAAATTGAAGTGTTATTACCACAACACATAGGGGCGATGGCAACCATCGCAGGTCGCTTTCGTGATCGCCTTAAACGGACTATTTCTGATTTTTCTACGCGTCGTTTGTTTTGGGAACAGGCCTTCGATGGCCGTTTTTCACAGCTAGTTGCTACGGGTAAAAAACAAGATGCTGAAAATGAGTTGATCCGTTTATCACAGACGATGCAGCCGCAAGGTGGCGTCTCACTTATCGGTTCAGGTCCTGGCGATGCAGGTTTGTTGACACTGCGTGCTTTGCAGTTAATGCAGCAAGCGGATGTGGTGCTGTACGACTATTTAGTGTCGGATGAAATTATGGATTTAGTACGCCGTGATGCAGAACTTGTCTGCGTGGGCAAGCGTGCGGGTTTTCACAGTGTGCCGCAGCAAGAAACTAATCGATTAATCGTCGCATATGCTCAACAAGGTAAACGAGTGGTGCGGTTAAAAGGGGGTGACCCCTTTATGTTTGGCCGTGGTGCGGAAGAGCTGGAGGTTTTAGTTGATGCTGGTATTCCGTTTCAGGTTGTGCCGGGTATTACGGCTGCTGCTGGAGCGACAGCGTATGCTGGGATTCCGCTGACCCATCGTGATTATGCACAAACAGCGATGTTTATTACTGGCCATACCAAATCGGAAAGTGATCCCCTTGATTGGTCTATTTTGGCGCGGGGTAAGCAAACTCTCGTTATTTATATGGGCTTGATGAAATCGAGCTACATTCAGCAACAGCTACTGCAACATGGCCGCGAGGCTGACACTCCAATCGCCATTATTGAGCGTGGCACTCAGAAGAATCAGAAAATTTTTAAAGGTCAGCTAAGTGAACTGGCTGAGCTCGCAAAAAATGCGGCTTCCCCATCGTTGATAGTGGTGGGCGAGGTCGTGACATTATCAGAAAAACTACGTTGGTTTGGCAATCAGGACGTTCAACCAGAGCCACGATCAGTGGTCAGTCTTTAGCATGGAGAGAGTGATGGACCCGAAACGATTAACTCATCTCAAGCAGCTTGAAGCGGAAAGTATACATATTATCCGTGAAGTCGCTGCTGAGTTCGATAACCCAGTAATGATGTATTCCATCGGTAAAGATTCATCGGTGATGTTGCATTTGGCTCGTAAAGCCTTTTATCCCGGCAAAATCCCGTTTCCGTTGTTGCATGTTGATACCGACTGGAAATTTCGCGAGATGATTGCGTTTCGTGATCGCACCGCAAAAAAATACGGTTTTGACCTGTTAGTACACAAAAACCCTGAAGGGATGGCGATGGGGGTAGGGCCGTTTACACATGGGTCATCAAAGCATACCGACATTATGAAAACCCAAGGGCTTAAGCAGGCGTTAGATAAGTATGGTTTTGATGCGGCATTTGGGGGCGCACGTCGTGATGAAGAGAAGTCACGAGCGAAAGAACGAATCTATTCGTTTCGCGATAAAAACCACACCTGGGATCCTAAAAATCAACGCCCAGAATTATGGAAAACGTATAACGGCCAAATCAACAAGGGTGAGAGTATTCGAGTTTTTCCACTCTCCAATTGGACAGAACTCGATATTTGGCAATACATCTACTTAGAAAATATCGAAATTGTGCCTCTATACCTATCTGAGGTTCGCCCTGTGGTTGAGCGTGATGGGATGTTGATTATGGCTGATGATGATCGATTAAAACTAGAACCTGGAGAAGCGATTGAACATAAAAGTGTGCGCTTCCGTACCTTGGGTTGCTACCCACTCACAGGCGCTATTGAATCTGAAGCCAATACCTTGCCAGGTATTATTGAAGAAATGCTGGTAGCGACATCGAGTGAACGACAAGGGCGAGCTATCGATCATGATCAATCAGGTTCGATGGAATTGAAAAAACGCCAAGGTTACTTCTAAGGGAAGAGTGATGAATAGTCTTATTGAACAACAAGTGGCTGAGCTAGGCATCGAAGCTTACCTTGATCAGCACCATAACAAATCATTGCTGCGCTTTTTAACGTGTGGTTCCGTTGATGATGGCAAGAGTACGTTAATAGGGCGCTTGCTCCATGATTCACACCAAATTTATGAAGATCAACTAGCGGCTATTCACACTGATAGCCAAAAGGTGGGAACAACGGGTGATAAACCGGATCTCGCTTTGCTGGTGGATGGTCTACAAGCGGAACGAGAGCAAGGGATCACGATTGATGTTGCTTATCGTTATTTCTCAACTAAAAAGCGTAAGTTTATTATTGCGGATACGCCAGGGCATGAGCAGTACACCCGCAATATGGCAACGGGCGCATCGACCTGTGATGTCGCAGTCATTCTTATTGATGCCCGTAAAGGGGTGTTAGATCAAACGCGTCGTCATTCTTATATCGCTAGCTTATTGGGTATCCGTCATTTTGTGGTTGCGATTAATAAGATGGATCTGGTTGATTTCGAGCAAGCGCGCTTTGAGTCGATAGCAGAGGATTATCTCGCTTTTGCACAAAAGCTTAACCGCAATATCGATATTCAGTTGGTGCCTTTATCGGCTCTTGAAGGGGATAACGTGGTGAGCTTGAGTGATAAAACACCATGGTATAGCGGGGACTCGTTATTAACACTGCTTGAAGATGTCGATTTTGGTCAGGAGCGCGAAGGGGAAGCGTTACGTTTTCCTGTGCAGTATGTGAATCGTCCGAATCTCGATTTTCGAGGATTTGCGGGTACAGTCGCAACAGGAACGATCAAGGCTGGTGATGCGGTGAAAGTGCTGCCATCGGGTAAAGCTTCGGTCGTGGAGCGTATTGTTACTTTTGACGGTGACTTACCTGAAGCTTATCCCGGTCAGGCAATCACGCTGACACTGGCTGATGAAATCGATATCAGCCGTGGTGATACCATTGTCGCCGCTAATGATGAGGTACAACTCAGTGATCGTGTTCTAGCTGATATTGTTTGGATGGCAGAGGCGCCACTAGAGGTTAGCCGCCAGTACGATATGAAAATTGCAGGTAAGAAAACAGTCGGCTTTGTTCAGGCTATTCGTCATCAAGTTGATATTAATAACCTTGATACATTTGCGACTGATGTACTGCCACTTAATGGTATTGGCTTGTGTGAAGTCGTGTTGACTGAATCTATCGCGGTCGATGGTTATCAGCAAAGTACGGATACTGGTGGCTTTATTATTATCGATCGCTTAACCAATGTTACCGTTGGCGCAGGAATGATCCGAGAAGCGTTAGTGCAAGATGCTGATAGTAGGAAAGCAACGAATGTGAGTGCTTTTGAATTGGAGTTTAATGCTTTAGTTCGCAAACACTTCCCACATTGGGATGCGAAAGATATCAGTAAGCTGAGGTAGCCGGATGAACTGGGATCAAGGCATTGTGCTTGCCATGTTAATGGTGATTGTGACTTGTCTATTAACAACGCGAATCAAACCCGCATACTTGTTTGCTGGGGCTGCTTTTATTGGTTATCAAACTGATATGATTGATTTGGTGACGTTGGCTGGCAATTTTACTAATTCATCACTATTAACCTTGGTGTTGCTGATCCTTGTTTCCATTGCGTTAGAGAAAACGCGCTTGATTAGCTGGGTTGGCCAACAGATCTCCCGAGGAGGCCAGTCTAGCGTGATTGCTAAACTCGGATTATCGACGGCCCTTCTCTCTTCTTTTACCAATAATACCGCCGTGGTGGTGTCTTTAATTGGTGCCATTAAGCGTAATCAACGACATGCGCCATCGAAGCTACTCATTCCCTTATCATATGCGGCTATTCTTGGTGGAACACTGACTCTCATTGGGACTTCAACGAATTTAATCATCAACAGTTTTGTTGAAGATGCGGGTCTGCCGAGTCTTAATTTTTTTGCTCCTACTTTAATTGGCCTAGCAGTTTTGGTTACAGGCATGTTGATTGTGATCCCGCTCAGTTACTTCCTACCGAGTAACGATGATGGTCAGCAAGATGCATTGCCATATTTTTTAGAAGCCAAGATAGAACCTTTATCTCCGTTGGTGGGCAAGTCAGTCGCTGAAAATGGTTTACGTGCCTTACGACGTTTGTTTTTGGCTGAGGTGATTCGAGACGGACAAACCATAGCGCCCGTGTGTCCAAACACAAAACTACAGGCGGGTGATCGTTTATTATTTTGTGGTGATGTGGAAAGTGTCACCACACTGCAAGAAATAGACGGATTACAACTCTTTGGACAGCACCACCTGAATGGGCAATCCATGATGGAAGTTATTGTGAGTCACTCTGCTGGTATTCGAGGTAATACCTTAAAAAGCGTGAAGTTTCGGGAGCGATTTGATGCCGTTGTTGTGGCAATTCGCCGTGGACATGAGCGTTTAGCGGGGGGCTTAGGCAATATAGAACTACATGCTGGAGATACGCTGGTGGTAGTGCCGGGGAAAAGCTTCCATGCAAACAAGCAGCAACTTAATCGTGAATTTGTCTTGGTTAATGGGCTTGATTCCAGTGCTCGTTTAGATAGAAAGAAAAGCATCGCGGTTTTATTGGGCTTTATGACCGTTATTGCTGGAGCACTACTGGGCGGTTTTCCAATTATTAAAGGGTTGGCTGGTTACTTACTATTACTCGTTGCTGTTGGCATCATCTCTTTCGCTGAACTTCGTCGCCGGTTTCCTATTGATATTGTCGTGATTGTTGGTTCTGCGCTGTCATTGGCCCAGTTAATGATGTCCAGTGGGTTATCTGAACGTATTGGCGACCTTTTCATGACCGCGTTAAACGGCTGGGGACTTTACGGTGCTTTAATTGCGGTATACCTACTTACCCTTATTTTGACTGAACTTGTCACGAATAATGCCGCCGCCGCGTTGTCATTTCCTATTGCTTATAGCCTTGCAGTTAGTTCTGGCGCAGATCCTATGCCTTTTATTATGGCTATCTTGTTTGGTGCCAGTGCGAGTTTCATCTCTCCTTATGGGTATCAAACTAATTTATTGGTTTACACCATAGGAAATTATCAACTTAAAGATTATGTACGGATTGGTCTGCCGCTCTCGATAGTGTATTCCATCGTAGTGCTTGGTTTGATCCCTGTGCTGTTTCCTTTTTAACGACAGACAGAATGGAGTCTTATATATGTCTACGGATGTGCAAATGGAAGATTCAAGTAACATCGTGTGGCATCAACACCACGTTGCTAAACAGCAGCGCGCTCAACAAAAGAATCAAACACCTTGCGTACTCTGGTTTACTGGTCTTAGTGGAGCGGGTAAATCTACCGTCGCTGGCGCATTGGAAAATAGGTTAGTCGAGTTGGGTTATCACACTTACCTTTTGGATGGTGATAATGTGCGGCATGGGTTGTGTCGTGATTTGGGTTTCTCAAGCCAAGACCGTCGTGAAAATATACGTCGGATTGGTGAAGTTGCTAACTTAATGGTTGATGCTGGATTAATTGTTTTATCTGCTTTTATCTCGCCTCATAGAGAAGAGAGGGAAATGGTCAGAGATTTGGTTGGTGATGATGCATTCTTTGAGGTCTATGTTGATACTTCATTAGCTGAATGCGAGAAGCGAGATCCTAAAGGCTTGTACAAAAAAGCGCGGGCAGGCGAAATTAGCCAGTTCACGGGCATAGATTCTGAATATCAAATTCCGCTGAAACCTGAAATACATTTGAATGCTGGTGAGCAGACAGTTGCTGAGTCAGTGGAAGCATGTATTCAAGCGTTAAAGCGTCATAATGTTATTTCATAGAATAAAGGAGAAGTCATAGGTGAAAGCATTGCTAGAATCGATCGTTGAAATTGCGTTATCGGCAGGAGATGCCATCATGATGCGCTATCACAGCAATATAGAAGTAAAAGAAAAAGCGGATTCAAGCCCTGTAACAGAAGCCGATCTTGCTGCGAATGCCATCATTATTGATCGATTAACCAGCTTGACGCCTAATATTCCCATTCTATCGGAAGAGTCAGTTCACATTGAATGGAAAGATCGCCAATCGTGGGAGACATTTTGGCTAGTGGATCCATTGGATGGCACTAAAGAATACATTCGAAAGAACGGTGAGTTCACGGTTAACATTGCACTAATAGATAAAGGTGTACCAGTACTATCTGTTGTACATGCTCCTGCGTTAGATAAAACGTGGTTAGCTGACGGTAAAACTGCATGGCTTCAAACAAAAGTTAGCCGCGATGCCATTAAGGTAAAAACAGCATCTGTTCCGACGGTTGTAGGAAGCCGCTCTCACCCCAGCCCTGATTTAGCTACTTTCTTAGAGCAGCTGGGAGAGCATAAGTTAGCCGAAGTGGGTTCATCACTAAAGTTTTGCCTTGTTGCGGAAGGGCGGGCGCAGTATTACCCTCGTTTAGGTCCAACGATGATGTGGGATACAGCGGCAGGTCACTGCGTAGCTGTCAGTGCTGGAGCTCATGTCAGTATGTTGGATGGTACGGCACTAAGTTACCACAGAGAAAATCTATTAAATCCCTCCTTCCTTGTAAAGGCAGCCTAAATACTATCGCTCTTAGTCTTACTTAAGAGCGATATTTAGTGCTACGAGCGCTATTTTTATCAACTACACTAGATCCTACTTAACTTTTTAGATGCCCCTAAAGTAGTTCGATGCCTTTATTGATGGGTTTTTGTGTTCTTTTGCTGCTTTTAGTGTCTAAAAGCAGCATTCGCCCTGAAAGTTCAATAAAAGGGTTGTGCTTTAGTGTGGACTCCCTATAATGCCGCTCCATCGACAGGGAATACAACGGATGAATAAGTTATTCATAAGTTGTGTATAACATGTCGGTAAGGTGTTCTTAACTTTATCTTGATTGAAATGAGCTTGTTTTGCTCTTGTTAGTGATGATAAATGATGGCATCTTGATGATGTTCTGGTGAGTTGGCTAAAAGTTGATTTATTGGTTTGTTATCCTCAGTATCTAAGCGGTTTTAATTAATTTAAAATAACGCTTGACTGAAAAGTTTGGTAGCGTAGTATACGCAGCCTAGCCAGCACGAAGTGTTGCGCTGAATGTTCTTTAACAATTTGACCATGCAATCTGTGTGGGCACTCGTGAAATGAATAGTCAAAACTGTTCATTGTGACTTTTTAAGTAACAATGAACTTGGCATCAATGAACTGAGTGACCAATACAAAACTTAAGTTTACTTAAGCTTTGGCACAGTCAATTCGAATATCATG
>NZ_NOIF01000065.1 GCF_002265265.1 Photobacterium sanguinicancri | reverse complement strand
TATAAAAATAGCGTAACAAACCAATAATAGTGCGTTTACCTTGATATAGCTCAATAAAATAGCCCTAAGATTTTTGAGGTTTTTCGTGGTAATTTGATCTAAATCAATATCATTTTATGCCATTAGGCATATATAATACGACCAGCTCGACATTAAATCGAAAAACTAACTACAATCCTTCAAGGAGTAAGTCATGATCACAGGTATTCAAATCACTAAAGCAGTAAACGACGATCTACTAAACTCTATCTGGCTACTAGATAGCGAAACTAACGAAGCACGCTGTGTTGCTGCTTCTGCTGGTTTTGAGGCAGATCAAGTTATTCCTGCAGCAGATCTAGGTGAATACGAAAGCCGCGAAGTTGCTATCGAGGCTCCGGCTAAAATCGAAGGCGGCCAACACTTAAACGTAAACGTTCTTAAGCGTGAAACGCTAGAAGACGCTGCTAAGCACCCTGAAAAGTACCCACAGCTAACTATCCGTGTATCGGGTTACGCTGTACGTTTCAACTCACTAACAGTTGAACAACAACGCGATGTTATCGCTCGTACTTTCACTAACACTCTGTAATCACAGCCTGTTAGCAAAAATTCGTAAAAGCGGCATCCTCCTGGATGCCGTTTTTTTTATGTTTAAAAAGCAGCTCACACTTCTCCTGTCGCCTTCACCACTCGTTACTCTTGCGCCTTTAACTCTCATCACAAAATGCAATCAATTTAATATATATATCTCAATTCGAGACAGTTAATAGCGAATTCAGCCATAAAAAGAGTAGGTTATTGGCATTGTCTAATTAACGAACAGTTAATTAGCCACATAATATATATTCTGCGATTTAGCCACGATATGCATCTCAGGAGTCAGCGTTATGAAGTTAATCCTCAAACTGATTGCCGGCATTTTAGTCGGTATCTTACTCGGGTTTTACGCACCAGATGGCGTCATCCGCCTACTACTTACCATCAAGCAACTTGGAGGACAATTAATCGGGTTTACTATCCCGTTAATCATTCTGTTTTACATTACCAGCGGCATTGCCAGCTTACCGAAGAACTCTGGTTCACTCTTAAGTAAAACGGTCGCCCTTTCTTACGGCTCTACCATCATTGCTGGTAGCCTCGCCTTTATTGTTGCCAGTATTGTTATCGCAGGTTTACCTGAACCAACAGCCGCAGCCGCTAATGCATCAGACACCCTCACTAGTTTTATGACCATTGAGATCCCGCCTTTATTTGGGGTGATGACCGCACTAGCCACTGCTTTCCTATTTGGTATGGGGATCAGCATTACGAACAGTAATGGCCTTCGAAAATTGGCAGATGAAGGACGTGGCGTCATTGATTTGTTACTGGCGAAAGTCATTATTCCTTTCTTGCCCTTCTACATTGCAGGTGTCTTTGCCGAAATGGCGGCAGAAGGCACGGTATTTACTACCTTAAAAACCTTTGGGGTCGTGTTAGCGTTGGCCATTATGATGCACTGGGTATGGATCACTATCCAGTACACAGTTACAGGTCTGGCTTTAGGCAAATCGCCATTTACTTTAATCAAAAACATGCTGCCCGCTTACTTTACAGCAGTGGGGACTATGTCTTCCGCGGCAACCATTCCGGTTACTTTACGCCAAACCAAAGTGAATGGTGTTGATGAATCGATAGCTAACTTTACCGTGCCACTTTGTGCCACCATCCACCTTTCGGGCTCAACCATTACCTTAGTGACTTGCTCAACCGCGGTGATGGCGCTCAGCCAGCACATCGCGATCCCTTCATTGTGGGAAATGCTTCCTTTCATCATGATGCTAGGCATTACTATGATTGCGGCCCCTGGCGCACCGGGTGGTGCGGTAATGGCTGCGCTCGGTTTAATGTCGACAATGCTGGGTTTTGGGGAAGCAGAACTAGCCTTAATGATTGCGCTCTACATGGCACAAGACAGCTTTGGTACTGCCTGTAATATCACAGGGGACGGTGCTATTTCGCTATGGGTTAACCGTTTTGCCAAGCCAAAAGCAGAGCAAGCACCTGCGGCACAAGAAGAAGCTTAATTACCTCTTATTTTATTAATCGCTTCTCGCTTGCATAAAAAAACGGTAGTCATCGACTACCGTTTTTCTGTTCATTAAGACGACTATCTCAATAACGTTTAGCTCTGTACGCTATACAACACGGCTTTGAGCTGTTCAAAGTCTTTATCACGCTCAAGTGAGAGCAGCTCCATCGCACCGTGTTTCGCCAATGTCGCGGGTAAATCAATTTTCTGCTCAAGAATCTCTTCAACAACTTCAATAAACTTTGCAGGATGGGCAGTGCATAAAAATAGCCCCGTTTCCCCGTCATGTAGCTGCTCATTCAATACACGATAAGCAATCGCACCGTGCGGTTCACATAAGTAACCTTCACTGTGCATTTCACGTAATGTTTCAGCGGCTTGCTCATCAGTAACTGAACCGTAACCGAGTTCGTTAAGCCCCCAACCTTTTACTTGGCATAGCGCTTCAATACGTGGCCAGTTGTTTGGCTCACTCACATCCATTGCATTTGAAATAGTGGGGACAGTTACATTCGGTGACCACTTCCCAGTTTCAAGGTAGCGCGGCACAGTGTCGTTGGCATTGGTTGCCACAATAAAGCGCTTCACTGGTAAGCCTAACGATTTAGCCAATAACCCCGCCGTTAAGTTACCAAAATTGCCGCTAGGCACAGACACCACTAACTCACCGCGTGCAGCTTTAGGAAGTTGCGCCACTGCTTCAAAGTAATAACAAACTTGCGCCATTAGGCGACTGATATTAATAGAGTTAGCTGAATTTAACCCAATATCTTGGCGCAATTGGTCATCATCAAAAGCCGCTTTTACCAACGCTTGGCAATCGTCAAAAGTGCCATTTACCGCAACGGTTGTGATATTGCCACCTAAGGTACAAAACAACTTTTCTTGTAGTGGGCTGATTTTTCCTTTCGGATACAGAATGACGACCTTGATGTTATCCATACCATAAAAAGCATGAGCCACAGCCGCACCAGTGTCACCAGAGGTCGCCGTTAAGATCGTAATGTGACCATTATGGTCGGTAACAGCAGCTAAAGATTGTGCCATGAAGCGGCCACCAAAATCTTTAAACGCCAACGTAGGGCCATGAAAAAGCTCTAACGCGTAAACACCCTCTTTGACTTTGGCGACGGGTGCCTCAAATTGAAAAGCATTTTCAACCATTTGAGCAACAGTATCGCTTGCTAATTCTTCACCGATAAAAGCCGATAAAATTTTGCTGCTTCGGCTAACAAAATCCAGCTCTAGCAACGTATCAATGTCGCCAAGTTCAGGTAACTCTGATGGAAAAAATAAGCCTTGGTTACGCCCCAGGCCCTGACGTACCGCTTGAGAAAACGATACCTGTTCTTGATGTTCTTTTAAGTTATACAGCTTCATGGTTATAGCTCACTTCCTGTTACTTTTGAGCCCTGACTGTCGAGGCGACAGACGTGGACAAATCCTTCGTCATTTTGTATATAGTTTTCTTGCAACCAACGGGCAATACGCTCTGCCACTTCAAGGTTGTCACATGCAGTGAACATCGTCGGGCCAGAACCTGAGATCCCGCTTGCTAGCGCACCAGCTTGCAATGCGTATTCCCGTGCTTTACCAAAGCCTGGTAATAATTGCTCACGGTAAGGCTCTGCGACCACGTCTTTAATCATTTTGGCTGCTAATGCTGGTTGCTTTGAATAGCAAGCATGAATAAAGCCCGCTAAGTGGCGGCCATGGGCAATCACATCTTGGCGACGGTATTGCGAAGGTAAAATTGCGCGCGCTTCTGCTGTTGGAACTTTGATTCCTGGGTACGCCATCACCCAATACCAATCATCAAAACACGGAACGGATTGGCTAATAATACCCAGTTCTTCCACCATAAATTGCAGACCACCGAGGTAACAAGGTGCCACATTATCATAATGAAGACTACCAGATATCTTGGCTTCCATTTCCCCCATTAACGCCAACAATTCAGTCTCCGTTAATGGTAAGTCATGGAACTGATTAAGGGCATCCAGCGCCGCAACAACAGAGCAAGCACTAGATCCAAGCCCAGAACCAATCGGCATGTTTTTCTCTAGCGTCATTTTAATGGGCTTAACCGATAACCCTTTTTTATCAAGTTCGCGTGCAAACACTTGCCAGCAATCAAACACAATATTGTCTTCTGGTTTTGGCGGCAACTTAGCAACAAAATTCCCCACGCACGCGAGTTCAAATGCTTGGGCGCTAGTTTCAACTTTAACGCGATCCCCAAGTAATGAACCATCTAGCGGCGAAACCGCCGCGCCCAGTACGTCAAAACCGACACTGACATTGCCAATCGATGCTGGCGCATATACCACTACACTCATCTTATACCCCTAATTTCCAGCCTAACGTACGCATCAAGTCTGCAAACACGCCCGCCGCAGTCACTTCAGTTCCCGCACCGTATCCACGTAAAACTAACGGGATAGGTTGGTAATAGCGGCTATAGAATGCCAGTGCATTTTCACCATCTTTAATTTTAAACATTGGGTCATCACCATCAACCGCCGCCAGCTTCACACTACACTGCCCCTGATCAATTTCACCAATATAACGCAATACTTTTCCATCTTTCGCTGCGGTGTCTGATAATTGTTTAAAATAAGCATCAGCCTCAGGCAGACGCGCCATAAAATCATCGACAGAACCATCAGCATCAAAACCCGGCGGCAATGACTGTTCAACAACCACGTCATCAAGTTCGAGTGACAACCCAGATTCACGAGCAAGAATCAGTAACTTACGTGCCACGTCCATCCCCGAAAGATCGTCTCGCGGATCAGGCTCAGTAAAGCCATTATTGCGGGCAACAGTTGTCGCCTCGCTAAAGCTCATCCCTTCATCTAGCTTACCGAAGATATAAGACATTGAGCCCGATAAAATCCCCGAGAAGCGCGACAATTCATCACCGGCAGCCAATAAGTTCTGCAAGTTTTCAATCACAGGTAAACCAGCACCCACCGTCGTGTCATACATGAATTTACGACGTGTGCCGCGTGCCGCTTGGCGAAGCTGATGGTAGTAAGCCATACTTGCCGTATTGGATTTTTTGTTTGGTGTGATCACATGGAAACCCGCACTTAGGAAGTCCACATATTGATCGGCAATCGCTTGTTCAGACGTACAATCGATAATAACAGGGTTAATAATGTGATTACGCTGTACCAGCTGGATCAAACTAGATAACTCAAAATGCTGCTGCGCTTCACCCATTTGGTCACGCCAGTTTTCTAACGGTAAGCCATTACTGTCTAGCAATAAACCACGACTATTGGCTAAACCACAAACACGGATCACAATACCTTTGTCTGCCAATTTGCTTTGTTGCCGTTGAATTTGATCCACCAACTCACCACCGACACCACCAACACCAACCACAAAAACATCGAGGAAGTGCTGGCTGTTAAAGAGATTCTCATGACACGCTTTTACCGATTCTGATACTTTGTCGGCAGGGATAACCGCAGAAATGGCCCGCTCAGATGATCCCTGTGCAATCGCAACAATATTGACGTTAACCTCTGCTAGTGAGGTAAAGAAGCGCGAAGCGATACCACGAGAAGTGCGCATACCGTCACCCACCAAAGTAACAATAGCCACATCATCTAAAAATTCTACAGGCTCTAGTAGCCCTTCTTTCAGCTCCAGCTCGAAGTTATCTTGCAGTGCTTGTTTGGCCGCAACTTTATCTTCACTCTCAATACAGAAGCTGATGCTGTATTCAGATGATGACTGGGTGATCAATACAATCGACACTCCCGCAATCGACATCGCACCAAACACGCGGCTCGCCATGCCAACCATGCCTTTCATGCCTGGGCCTGACACGTTCACCATAGTGAGATCTTTAAGGGTAGTGATCCCTTTGATATCAAGATTATCCTCACCTGTATCTTGACCAATTAAGGAGCCAGCACCTTGAGGATTAAAACTGTTTTTGATTAAGCAAGGAATGTGGAATTGCGCAATAGGTGCGATGGTTTTAGGGTGTAATACTGAAGCGCCAAAGTAGGACAGCTCCATGGCTTCTTGGTAGCTAAGCGATTTGATTTGACGGGCATCTGGCACAATGCGCGGATCACAACTATAAACGCCATCAACATCGGTCCAAATTTCACAACACTCAGCACGTAAACACGCGGCCAGTACCGCGGCTGAATAGTCAGAACCATTACGCCCTAGTGTGACTAGCTCACCTTTTTCATTACCCGCCGTAAAACCGGGCATGATATTAACGTGCCCTGCAGGCAAAGGATTACGTTTAAAATTCTGAGTAGAAACCTCAATATCAACATGTGCTTCAAGGTACTCACCATGTGCTAATAGGTATTCAACGGGGTCAATTAAATTACCTTTCAAGCCCTTAGCTTCGAGCATGGCTTTCATTGCCACAATCGACAAGCGCTCACCTTTGCTGATCATTTTGGCGTATACGTTATTCGGACATAGCCCTAATAACTTAATACCATGAACGTATTGCTTTAACTGTCCGAGCGAACTGGCTAACTTGGCATCTAACAGCGCTTTATCAAAGTTAGGCTCCACGGCTTTTAAATCCGTGAACAGGGTTTGAAAGACATTTTCTAAATCGGCAAGCTGCAGCTCTGCTTCACCTTTCGCAACCGTGCTATCGATCACGGATACTAATTTATTGGTTACTTTTCCCGGCGCAGATAGCACAACAGAGACTTCACTCTGACGAGCGTTGTTCGCAATGATATCTGCAGCCCTTGAAAATCGATCGGCATCCGCCAACGATGAACCACCAAACTTTAATACGCGCATTCCCTACTCCCAAATCCCTTAATTTCTCAAACTAACTGCATAAAATGCAGTGTAATGGTCAACCTAAATTGTGATGTAAAAGTTAAAAAAAAGCCCGCACCTGATTGGGGTGCGGGCTTCTCTGATAATTCTTGTACGTATCAGCGAGCCCCAACACCCATGGTGCTGGTAATAATAATCGTGGTAATTGTGCTGAATACGTTTTTCATCATGACTAAAAGTCGCTCTCAATATGCTGGATTACTTAACGTTTACCGAACATTTGGTGACGAGTCAACCAATTTCTATTTCTTCTAATACGGAAAACCGCCAGAAACACACGTTTATAAGGACAAGCTGCTATTGTTCATTATTGGTAATACGTATAAAAAACCACCTGCTTTGATTGCAGTTAAACGCCAGTCGTTGCATAGTGTTCATATATCTTCAGCGTTCTCTCTTTTGAGTACGAACATGCACTGTTGACGCATAGCCATTCATCATTCTGGAGGGACCCGAATGACCACAGCCATGGAACAACTTGTCGCTCACACCATATTGCAGGGCTTTGATGCCATGTACGGTCGTTTTTTAGATGTCACCGCTGGCGCACAAGCACGCTTTGAAAAGCAGGATTGGCCAGCCGTTCACCTCGCGCTAAAAAAACGCATTAGTTTCTATGCTAACCATGTTGGGCTCGTCACCAGTCAAATCCAGATCATGCTAGGTGAACGCTATGCTAACCGTGATTTTTTAATGGGTGTAAAAGCCGCTTACGAAGATCTTTTACTGGACTATCCACGCTATGAAATTGCCGAGAGTTTTTTTAATTCGGTCTACTGTCGGATCTTTGAACATCGCAACATTAACCGTGACAAGTTGTTTGTACATAGCTCGCAAGAAGGGCGGCTACCAACATACCCGACACCATTAACACGCACTTATTTCGCCACCAATGGCACTCAATCGCTGTTTATGCGCCTGTTCAACGACACCCCATTTACCGCAGATTGGGAAGATAAAACCAGAGATATCGACCTAATTTGCCAACGCCTAGCCCAAACATTTGGCCGCGCATTCGATAACAACACCACCCTAGAGTTAATTCGTGAACCCTTCTATCGCAACAAAGCGGCGTATTTAATCGGCCGTATAACGCTAGCAAACCAGCAGCAGTGCCCATTTATTTTACCGATATTAACCAATACAAATGGCGAGTTGTATGTCGATGCATGTATCTACGATGCAGATGACGCCAGCATCATCTTTGGCTTTGCGCGCTCTTACTTCATGGTTTATGCCCCTGCACCAGCAGCTTTAGTGGAGTTTCTCAGTGATCTGATGCCAAACAAAACCCGAGCCGAGCTGTACACCGCGATTGGCTGTCAGAAGCACGGCAAAACAGAGTTGTACCGCGAATTCCTATCTCACCTCGAACATTCAGATGATCAATTTGTTACCGCTGAGGGCATTAAAGGTATGGTGATGTCAGTGTTTACACTGCCGTCTTATGGCTTTGTATTTAAGATCATCAAAGACAAATTTGCCCCACAAAAAGACATCAGCCACGACACAGTCAAAGAAAAGTACAAACTCGTAAAAGAGCATGATCGGGTTGGTCGTATGGCCGATACGCAAGAATACCGTAACTTTAGCTTTGACCGTGCTCGGTTCAGCGATGCGTTATTAGATGAACTGCTTGAAGTCGCCCCTTCGATTATCGATGTTACCGACGATACTATTATCATCAAGCATCTCTACATGGAGCGCCGTATGGTGCCATTTAATATCTATGTGGACCAAGCTAACGATGATGACCTTCGCCATGCCGTTGATGAGTATGGTAAAGCCATCAAACAACTGGCCGCCGCCAATATATTTCCTGGTGACATGCTATTTAAGAACTTTGGGGTCACCCGTCACCGCCGTGTTGTTTTCTATGATTACGATGAAATCAGCTACATGACGGAGATGAACTTTCGTGAAATTCCACCACCGCGCTATCCCGAAGATGAAATGGCCGCCGAACCTTGGTACAGCGTGGGGATCTACGATGTATTCCCTGAAGAGTTTCGTACTTTCTTGCTGATCAATCCGAAGATCCGCGCGCTGTTTAATGAGCTTCATAGTGATTTATTTGAAGCCAGTTACTGGCGCCAACTGCAGCAGAACATCACAAACCAACAATACGAGGATGTCTATCCTTATGCCAAAGCACTGCGTTTTCGTCAGTAATGACTAATCAGCCAGCGGCTTCTTGTATCGCCTTGTCAGTAAGGCATTACGACTTTATCTTACATCTGTAAACACAAGGTTTGTCATAAATAGACTCAATCGAAGCAAGATCACATTCAGTTTTAAAGCCATGTTACATGCTTTAAATACAGTAGAAAAAATCGGCAAGATATCTCATTAACTTTGAGACGACATGTCAAAAATAAGAAATCTGTCCTAGTATTATTAGCAATGTCGCATCCCTCATATTTCATGGCAAATTTGCGACAGACCAATAAATAACGATAAACAGGGAAGGTGAAGCAATGAGAAACTTGCTGATCACAATTACCCTGCTGGTAGTGGCATTACCAACAACAGCAGCAGATAAGGGCCTACTAAGCCTTATAAGTGACGAGACAACAACGGGCTGGTTTATGTCATCGCAATCAAAAAATGCCGATCAATTCGATCTGTGGCAAATTGATAGCGGTTACGCCTATTCAATCAGTAATGATGTTGAGCTGTATTTGAGTACGCGACTCACCTCGGGCAATGAAACACAAGCTGCAAGCCGCGGTATGCTCTCGGGCGTAAAATACAATCTCACCCCTAAAATGAGCTTACGCAGTGCGGTGACAACAGAGAAAAGAATCAATCAAGATGCAACCGTGGGATTAGAAGTGTCGAGCCAGTTTAGTGTCACTGAGCAAGTGAATTTTCACGCAACTGTCGACTACGAAGATTTAGAGCAAATTTACCAGCTAGGCATCGGGTTTCGTTTTTAACACGTACTAACCCAGTCTATTGCTCGTAACTAATCACAAGTAATAAATCACAAGCAATGATCAAAAGGGCAAAGCACGTTTATGTGCGTTGCCCTTTTGTTATTGATGGCGACCATAACTCGATATCGTTACTCGCAACCACTGTGACTCGAATACATTCGCTACAACACCGACAAATCGAGTGCGTTACGGCTTAACAGCACACCATTAAGATCTGCATATAAATAATCACCAGGGTAAACCATGGTATGCCCCACCATTAGGGTGACGTTCAAATCACCAGTTTGACGTTTGACGGTTTTAATAGGGCAAGTACTTAACGCTTTCACGCCAAGATCTAATTCTGATAACGTCGCGACATCACGAGCAGCACCATTAATAACAACCCCCTGCCAACCATTCTTTACCGCGAGCATGGCAAGTTGATCGCCCAGTAATGCCCGATTGCATGACCCGTGACCATCAATAAACAGGACTTTATCTTTGCCATCTTGGCTAACGATATCGCGCACTAAGCTGTTATCTTCAAAGCAACGCAGCGTGACCACTTCCCCGAAAAAAATCGACTTTCCACCATAATCAACAAATGAAAGTGGCAACCACCGGACATCCTGCTCATAGCGGTCGCATAAATCAGGTAATAAGTCTTTCATCTCATCCTCCTCTGATTCAGATAAAAACAGCGCTAAAAATCATTATCTTGTTAATCAGTGTAGGTAACGTGACAAAATTGACCTAATGAATTGCGAGCTTGTTAATGTTGTTCAGAATATGCAATGTCAAATTGCGATTAAACAGCATGATAATGTTGAAGAACCATGTGAATTAACTCAAATGCTGTTAGAATTGCAAAGCTTGCGTAAACAGAGTGTTATTCAACCTAGGTGGTAATGCACCTTGAATACCACTTCCGTGATAAATATTTACAGATAGCTAGATTCAAGCCAGTAACGCAACAAGGTATTTGTAGAGATTGTTAAACATTGTCGATAGTCGTAATGATTCATCACTCTGTTTGATATAAATCAAGAAATACCAAGAAAGCGGTAAGGAAACAATACACCATTATTGTTAGCGTGCTGTTAAGTGCTTAGAATCATCGCCATCCAAGGGAATTGTAAGCCAATGTCCGAATTTCGGACGATTTTGTCGTTGTTTTATGAAAGTAACGGTATAAATTTAGGATGGCGTACCACACAGGTAGTTATATCCGCAATAAACTGCGTTTTTTTGTAGAAGACTTTGCCTGTATGTGAATTTTTTTTATAGAATTTAACTATTCTGTGTTTGACCAGATTCAGTTTTTTAATTAGGTACTGCCAATGCAAACCCCTCATATTCTAATTGTAGAAGACGAGCACGTAACACGTAACACCCTTAAAAGCATCTTTGAAGCTGAGGGTTATACTGTCTTTGAAGCAAATGACGGCGCAGAAATGCACCAGATGCTTTCTGAGCACCATGTACACCTAGTTATCATGGACATTAACCTTCCGGGTAAAAATGGCCTGTTGCTTGCGCGTGAATTACGCGAGCAAGGTGATATGGCGCTGATGTTCCTAACTGGCCGTGACAACGAAGTTGATAAGATCCTTGGTCTTGAAATCGGTGCTGATGATTACATCACTAAACCATTCAACCCTCGCGAACTGACTATCCGTGCACGTAACCTACTGACTCGCGCAATGAATCAAGGTTTACCAACTGAAGACAAAAAACTTGTAGAGCGTTACGAGTTCAATGGTTGGTCACTTGAAATCAATAGCCGTTCACTAGTAAGTCCAAGTGGCGATCAATTCAAGCTTCCACGCTCTGAGTTCCGTGCGCTACTTCACTTCTGTGAAAACCCAGGCAAAATTCAAACTCGCGCAGACCTTCTTAAGAAGATGACTGGTCGCGAGCTTAAGCCACATGACCGTACTGTTGACGTAACGATTCGTCGTATCCGTAAGCACTTTGAGTCTGTTGCTGACACCCCTGAAATCATCGCGACAATTCACGGTGAAGGTTACCGTTTTTGTGGTGACTTAGGCGAAGAATAAGCCCTGCGTTTATTCCATAAAAAAAGGCACTGAGAAGTGCCTTTTTTGTTTCTACCCCGCCATAAATCACATCAAAACAGCGTAGTTAGAAAACCTGATCAATTTTGACTTGGCGCTGTGTCAGAGTCATTTCTTTACCTTGATAGTTTAAGGTTAATGCCACATTAACCACCGTACCTGCTGGCCAATTTGGACCTTTACGCAGCATCACTTCAAACTCATTATTGTCCATCGCATTGACTTCAAGCTGACTATTCGCCAGCCATTGCTGATCATCAGTTGCCAATAACACTTGCTTCACAGTGACATCGGTTGGCAATGCTTTATTAGTCGCACTCACTACTTTAACCGATGCAAGCAAAGTACCTTGCTGGTTGTCCCCTTCACCCACGACAGGCATGCTATTAAGCCACAAATAACTATCAAGCTTGGCTGGGGTTTCTGCTAGCATAACTTGACCTGGTGATTGCCAGATATCGCCTTGGGACGCTGATTGCGCCCCATTTGAACTACTGCATGCCATTAGCACCATACTGCTCGCTAGCACGCCTGCCATTTTCAATCCCTTCATCATCTATCCTCTTGTTGTGCAAGCCAGTTGCGTAGCACTTGCAGATCAGGTTTATAGCCGTTTTTAATTTCATCAACCCAGTCGTTAATGTTTTCCCACCACGCTGGTAGCTCAGGTGATTGTGCTTTTTGGGCAACTTGCTGAATATGTTTCAAACCAATAGAGCCAGCGGCACCTTTGATTTTGTGCGCTTCAAACTTAATACCATCTTTATCTTTGGCTATCATGTTTGAATCGAGGATCGCGATATAATCAGGCATCATCTTTTCAAACATTGCGATACTTTCATGGACGGGTTTAGTGCCAACAATATCTACGTAAGACTCGAGCATTTCCAGGTCCAGTAATTGATTCATGATTTCATCGCTCTGCGGAACCGTCGGCTCAATCTCGTCAGCTTCATCATCATAATCAATTGGACAGGTCAGTACTAAGTTTTGAATCACATCGGTAATGGCTTTCACGCTCAATGGTTTACTTAATGCTTCATCCATTCCTTTCGCTAAATACTCGCTCTTATCACTGATCACATTCGCCGTCAGTGCCACTAATGCGGGTAAGTAGTCGTACTGCTCTCGCAGCTGCTGAGCAATATCAAAACCTGTCATATCGGGCAATTGAATATCCAGTAACACCAGGTCAAACGCTTCAGGATCGAAGATCGCTAACGCTTCATCCCCGCGCATTGCAACTGTCACCTCATGGCCTAAACTTTCAAGCAGTGCTTTGGCAACAGTGATGTTCAGTTCAATATCTTCCACCATTAAGATGCTAAGACTGGCTTGCGGGATCTCTGGCATGGTTTCTTCTTCCGCAGCCATTTCCACTACGGGTACGCGGATGGTCACAGTAAATGTACTGCCTTCACCCACGTCAGACATCACCGTAATATCACCGCCCATCATCTGCACTAACTGGCGAGAAACCGCTAATCCAATCCCAGTACCGACCGCATGTAAGTTGTCGTTTTCATCTTTCACTTGGTAGTACATAGCAAAGATTTTATCGAGTTCATCGTGCGGCATACCAATACCACTGTCTTCCACCTCGAAAATAATTTCGGCTTGATCATTATCCACCAGCTCACTGCTCACAGATAAAACAACCCCACCGTCTTTGGTAAACTTGGTCGCATTGCTGATCAAATTCCACAACACTTGGCGTAGTCGTGTACTGTCTACTTCGATGCATTTCGGTAAATCAGACAAACGCTCTAAATCAAACCGCAGGTTTTTCTGCTCAGCCATCAAGTTAGAGATATTTTCCATCTCATCCACAAATTCATGTAAATCGAGCGGTTTAGGCAGTAACTCTAGTCGACGACGGTCAGATTTATCCATATCGATTATGTCGTTAAATATATTACCCAGCGTTATCGCACTAACGTGAACGGTTCGCATGTAGCCACGTTGCTCTGCATTTAAGTCACTATCAAGTAACATGCGGCTAAGGCCAACAATGCCGTTCAGCGGGGTACGAAGCTCATGACTAATCGTGGAAATAAAGGCAGTTTTATCACGACTCGCTTTCTCTTGCGCATCTTGATACTGCTTGCGCTCAGTAATATCGCGACCAAAACCCATCAAGCCTAAGCGACGCCCATCTCGGCTGTAGAATGGGACTTTTCGGAGTTCGAATACCGCCTTGTGTCCATCAGGGTATTCCAGCCATTGCTCGTAAGTGAGCGACACATTTTGATTAAATACTTGCTGATCGGTTTCCGCTATTTTGCTAGCAACCTCTTCGCTGTAGACATCCCAAGGGGTTAAACCCACCAGCTCTTTTTCTGTTTTACCCGTCAGTTCTTGCATCGCACGGTTACAGCCAGAAAATCGCCCTTTTTCATTGCGGTAATAAATTAAATCAGGGGATGCATCGAGGAAAGATTTCAGTAGTGCACTTTGCTCGGCGAGTTCTAGCTGGGCATTTTCACGTTGGTAGACCTCATTTTCGAGATCTTGCATCGCGATCTGACGCCCTTCCTCTGCTTTTTCACGCTCTTCAATTTCAGAATTTAACTGGCTGATATTCTCTTGCAACTGATTATTAAGCTGCATATCACGAGAGCGCATTTCTTCTAATTTAGTGACTAGCTTAGATAAACGTTGGCGAGAGTCTTCAAGCTGATCAACCACGACAGAAAGAAAATAGACTGCCCATGGCGTAATTAGCAGGCCAAAGAACACCGACCTGACAATATCAATGTCGTTTACTTCCCCTTGGAGCACCAAGGTAACGCCAACCTGCACGACCACCGCTAGCGCTACAAGCGCCAGGGCCAATAGTAAGCTAAATCGGACAAGCCCAAGCTTGACCAGTAAATCGACATAGAACTGGGCCAGCACTTTGATTTGTTTCATGATTTAATCCATTATTCACAGCATAACTCTCATCATAAGTGTCTGTGGCTATTTCCCCAAGGAGAAGTGCCTCAGTTCGCGTGATCCAGAGCAAAAAAAACCTGCTTGCGCAGGTTTCTTGTTATGAATAAATCAATTCATTACTGTCGCAAATCACCATCGCTAAAAATCATTATTATCTGACATCACCATGGTGCAGTTTCGTCCTGATGCCTTCGCTTTATACAGCGCAATATCAGCCATTCTTACGAGCTCACCGTAATCTTGATTAGGCACTGGCGTGACAGTGGCAACGCCCAAGCTGACAGTCAGTACATCTGTTACTTCAGAGTAAGTATGTTCAATCGCTGCTTGAGCAATTTTTCGGTGTATATTTCGAGCTACCATTTGGCCACCGTTTAAATCAGTACAGGGCAATAAGAAAGCAAACTCTTCACCGCCGTAACGTGCCACTTCATCCGTTTCACGTTTAATGACTTTACTTAACGTTCTCGCCACGTCCAATAACGCTCGATCCCCTTGTTGATGACCGTAGTTATCGTTGTACGCTTTAAAATTATCGATATCACACAAGATCAATGTCAGCGGTTTTTGCTCTCGAATATGGCTATGCCACATTTTACGCAAGTGCTCATCAAAACTACGGCGATTAGGTACCTTGGTTAAACAATCAATGAAGCTCAGTTCTTGCAGCTCCATAATGGCATCGGCTAACTGTTGTTGAGCATGCTTACGCTCAGTCACATCACGTCCCATCACCAAGACACCAGCAGTCCCTTCAATCGGATCTCGATAAGGCGATGTGGCGACTTCATACCAAATTGGGTCACCATCTGGCAAAATAACGTAATCTTCTGTTTTAACAGTGATACCTTCCCTAATAACTTGCTCATTGACGACCCTGAACTCACGCCATTTATCAGGATCCATCACTTCAGAAGCATTTTTGCCCAGTAACGACTCTTGAGTTTGGCCAAGCGCACGGGCAAAGGGCTCGTTACAACCAACGTAAACCCAATGTTCGTTATATAAGCCAATGGGGTCTTGGCTCGCATTTAAAATCGTATCCAATAAGTTATTACGGTGCGCGAGTGCCTGCTCGGTGATTTCCCGCTTTTCAATTTCTTGCTTCAAGCTTTCTTGCATTTCATGCCAATCTGTTACGTCATGGCTGATGCTTAACGACCCGAGAATTTCGCCAAAATCCCCGACCAAAGCCGTTTTATTGGTTTCCAGTAAGCGACTGGCACCATCTGGTGATGTCGTCCATGTATGAGCTGAATTATTTTTCGATGAGACTTCAATGCTATCGATCAACCCTTCACTTTCACGACCACGCCAAAAACGATCAAACGCTTTGTTGGTTCCCATCACCTTGCCCGATTTATCCTGAAAATAGACCAATTCAGATAGCGAATTCAACACCCCTTGTAAAACACGGGGATCTCGCTGACTAGTCGTATCAGGCTGGGTGGCTTCATTGGCTGGAGAGATAAAAAGGAGCCATGCCGGTTGCCATTTATATCTGACATATTGGCCAGAAACGAGAACAGAAAGGGAATGCTTGCCAGAAAACTGTAATTCTTCTTTCCAACTTTTGAAGCTCAATAATGATGTATGTGGCCGTAACACATCACATATCATCTGGGCTTCGACTTCTGGAGGATAATAGTAACTACTGCCCACTTTACGGATCCCCAGTAGCTCCCGACTCGCTTTATTTCCATACATCAGTTTGCCGTCTTTACTGCTCACGATCAAAGTGGCAATAGGCAAATGAGTCAACATTGAATACAGTTTTCTAAAAGTAACCGCTTCAGCATTATGGAAGACGAGTGCCAAGATTGAGCCAGCGAAGACAACCATCGCAAGAATCAAAGCAAATAGAAATAGAGGTTGATCGAGCAGCGAAGTCGCCGCGTGTGCAATGGGAGAGAATCCGGCGAGTAACAAAAAACAGGCTATGTGAACGGAAGTTTTAGGTGGCGTCATAGGTCTGAACAAATTACCTTAGAGGATGTACGCTTATATTAAGCGTGCTGATAAGGCAGACACGCTATTTACTTGCAACGTAATAGAATGCTTACGTTACCACAATCCTCTACGGTTTTTGAGTATTTACAACAAACTCACCTAGTCAAAATGATTCAATTTATTTCACAATCGGTTCGTAAACAAAAGGAGTATCAAGGGCTGCGCCTTGACCGCCATGCTTATCGAGGTTACGGCCGATATCTGTCATCGCCAACCATCGATTTTCACACCATTCAGGCGCTAATAACGTCGGACGGCGAGCACTAGCTGATACGCGATGATAAATCACTTCAGGTGGTGTTAAACGGATCATTTCCGAAGCAATATCAGTGTAATCGTCTAAGCTAATCGCTGTCAGGCGATCAGCCTTCCACGCTTGTCCCATTTTACTGCCTTCCACAATATGGAGTGGATGTAGCTTAATGCCATCAACCCCTGTCGCGACCACTTTATTAATGGTATCGAGGTTATCCGCCTTGGTGTCTCCCGGTAATCCCACTATCAAGTGAGCGCATACCTTAATGCCTAATGCACGAGCACGTTGAGTAATCGCTTGGTAACACGCAAAATCATGACCTCGATTAATGCGTTTAAGGGTTTTATCATTGGCGGTTTGCAAACCCAACTCAAGCCAAATTTCATAGCCTTGCTGATGATATTCAGCCAGTAAATCCAACACGGCATCAGGGACACAGTCAGGACGAGTGCCAACGCACAATCCCACAATATCGGTCGCTTGCAAGGCTTCTTCATACATTTTCTTTAATGTTTGTACTTCAGCGTAGGTACTGGTGTATGCCTGAAAATACGCAAGGTAGCGTTTGGCACGGTGAATTTCACCCGCACGTTGATCCAGCTGTTGTTCAATCGGAATATATTGTGCTTGCTCATCAGCAAACGAGGCTACATTACAAAAAGTACAACCGCCACGGCCTATAGTGCCATCACGGTTAGGGCAACTAAAGCCACCATGTAACGTTAATTTATGTACTCTTTCACCATAGCGGCGCTGCAAATCTTGTCCAAATGTATTTACGAGTTCATGGAGCTGCATTGGGTCACCTGATTATTCAGCTATGGAAAAATAAGCCGCGCAGCGTAGCACCAAACCCCACGCCCTAAATTGTGTTAAGACAAGAAAAACACGTAAATCCCCCAGACTAAATCAGCGTCTCCTCCCGTGTAAATAAAATACGACAAAAGAAGCTGCTAAACCTAACCATTAACCACAATATAAACATGGATATGTCATATTCAAGACTGAGCTATATGCAGAATGAGAACGATTAGCGAATAATTACGCAGTGGTCCAACACTTACATGCAGCCACAATGAACATAGTCGATTAATCACGCTATTTTTTGTTGGTAATTAAAGTATCAAAACTGTAGGATAGTTACACTTATGTGCGAATAATGAGCAACATTTGTGACATAAAACCCACTAAAAGCAGTGAATTATGTCACTAGTTCATTAAATCACAGCATATCTAATTACCAGAATAGATGTGCTGCAAAATTAAGTTTGCTAAATGATTTACACGTCATCCCACAGCAAGCGCACCGTTTTGTTCGCTGGACAGGTAGTCCATACCAAGTGCTCAAAATGTGACGATATAACGATTAGGGATAACACAGACCTGGGAAAGGTTTGTTGAACACTGGAAGGATGTATCTATGACAGATCAAGAGCTTAATGCTCAGGGGCTTTATGTACCTGAATTAGAGCACGATGCCTGTGGTATCGGCTTTGTTGCCCATTTAAAGAACCGTAAATCCCACGAGATTGTAACCCAGGCCCTTGATATGCTTGCCCGCATGGAACACCGCGGCGGCCAAGGTTGCGATCCATCAAGTGGTGATGGTGCCGGTATTCTTCTACAAAAACCGCACGAGTTCTTACTCGAAGAAACCGTTAAGCTCGGTATCAAGTTGCCCTCTTTTGAGCAATATGGTGTCGGTGTGGTGCTCTTTCCAAAAGACGAGCACAAACGTCAACAGTGTCGCGACATCCTAGAGCGCAATGCTAAACGTCTAGATCTCGACGTGATTGGTTATCGCGTATTACCCGTCGACAACTCGATGATCGGTGAAGACCCACTCAGCACAGAGCCTCAGTTTGAGCATGTCTTTGTTACCGGTGGTGCTAACCTCGATCCTGCAGTACTAGAGCGTAAACTTTATGTATTACGTAATTACACTGTACGCGTTTGCCTAGAAAGCGTATCGAACATTGGCGATGACTTTTACATTAACTCGCTGTCTTATAAGACTTTAGTGTATAAAGGCCAGCTCACAACAGAGCAAGTACCACAGTATTTCCTTGACCTACAAAACCCAACCATGGTGACAGCACTGGCTTTAGTGCACTCACGCTTCTCAACCAATACTTTTCCTCGCTGGCGTCTCGCACAGCCTTTCCGTTACATTGCACATAACGGTGAAATAAACACCGTGCGCGGTAACTTAAATTGGATGAAAGCACGTGAAGCGATTATTGAGTCTGATTTATTCAGCCAGCAAGAAATCGACATGCTGCTCCCTATCTGTCAGGAAGGCAGCTCTGACTCATCAAACTTCGATATGGCGCTAGAGCTACTGGTTCTTTCTGGCCGTAGCCTACCGCATGCTTTGATGATGCTGATCCCTGAAGCATGGCAAGAAAACGAAAGCATGGATCCTAAGCGCCGTGCGTTTTATCAATACCACGCCAATGTAATGGAACCGTGGGATGGGCCCGCATCTGTTTGTTTCACCGATGGTGTACAAGTTGGCGCAACCCTTGACCGAAATGGCCTACGACCATCACGCTACACAGTCACCAAAGACGATTTCTTAGTGATGGCGTCTGAGTCCGGCGTTGTCAAAATTGAACCAGAGAATGTGCAATTCCGTGGTCGCTTACAGCCCGGCCGTATCTTCGTGGCCGATCTGGAGCAAGGCCGCATCATTTCAGATGAAGAAGTGAAAGACAGCATTGCCTCTTCAAAGCCTTACGAGCAATGGGTAAAAGACAACCTACTAACGCTTAAATCGCTGCCTGAAGCGGATAACATGCACCACCAGCCAACGCCTGAACGCCTGTTGCATCATCAACAAGCTTTTGGCATGAGCTCTGAAGAAGTGAACGAAATTATCGTTCCTCTGGCAAAGACAGGCTACGAACCCCTCAGTGCGATGGGCGCGGATTGGCCATTGGCGATACTGTCACACCAGTCACAACACCTCTCTAATTACTTCAAGCAACTGTTTGCCCAAGTGACCAACCCACCGATCGACCCGATCCGTGAACGTATGGTCATGTCGCTAAATACCTATTTAGGTAAAGATCAGAACTTACTGACTGAGACACCAGAACACTGCCAAAAAGTAGAATTAGAATCACCGATACTCTCTAATGCTGAATTAGAAAAATTACGGGCAATCGATAAAGAACACTTACAAGCTAAAACCTTAGATATTGTTTTCCGTGCCAATGGCGATCAAGGGAAGCTTGAACGTGCGCTAAAGCGTATTTGCCAATACTCAGAAGATGCCGTCCAAGATGGCTACTCCATCATTATCCTGACTGACCGTGCCGTTAATTCCAACCATGCCGCTATTCCTGCGATGCTGGCAGTCGGTGCTGTTCACCACCACTTAATCCGTAAAGGGTTACGTGCTAAGTGTGACATCATCGTTGAAACAGGTGATGCACGTGAAACCCACCACTTCGCCACGCTAGTGGGCTACGGTGCAAACGCTGTTAACCCTTATTTAGTTACCGAAACTCTGGTCGACCTTCAGAAAAAACGTAAGCTCGATCCAGAACTGCCAACAGAAACGCTATTCAATAACTACCGTAAAGGGGTGAATGGCGGCCTACTCAAAATCTTCTCGAAGATGGGTATTTCTACGTTACAGTCGTACCACGGAGCACAAATTTTTGAAGCCTTAGGTATCAGTAAATCTGTAGTTGATAAATATTTCACTGGTACAGTCTCACGTATTCAGGGCCTAACCATTGATGACATTGCACAAGAAGTACTGATCCGCCACCGTGTGGGTTACCCACTTCGTGAAATTCCGATCCAGATGCTGGATGTGGGTGGGGTTTATCAATGGAAACAGCGTGGTGAGAAACACCTGTTTAATCCAGAAACGATTTCATTACTGCAACAATCAACACGCGGTAAAGACTACGATCAATTTAAAGAATACTGTCACGCCGTCGATTCACAAGGCGATAACGCCGCAACACTTCGTAGTCAGCTAGAATTCATTAAAAGCCCAGCAGGTGCTATCCCACTTGCCGACGTAGAGCCGATTGAAAGTATTCTTAAACGCTTTGCGACAGGCGCCATGAGCTTTGGCTCTATCTCTTACGAAGCACACTCAACACTGGCTGTTGCGATGAACCGCATCGGGGCTAAATCTAACTCAGGCGAAGGTGGTGAAGACCCCGATCGCTTTGAGAAAAAAGACAACGGTGATTGGGAACGCTCAGCAATCAAGCAAGTTGCTTCAGGCCGTTTCGGTGTTACCTCTTACTACCTAACGAACTCTGATGAAATTCAGATCAAGATGGCACAAGGGGCAAAACCGGGCGAAGGTGGTCAGCTACCGGGTGATAAAGTCGATGATTGGATCGGTGCCACCCGTCACTCCACCCCTGGGGTCGGCCTTATTTCACCACCACCACACCACGACATTTACTCTATCGAAGATTTGGCTCAGCTGATCTACGATTTGAAAAATGCCAACCGCGCGGGTCGTGTGAACGTCAAACTCGTTTCTGAAGCTGGTGTGGGTACAATTGCCTCTGGTGTTGCCAAAGCAAAAGCCGATGTTGTCTTAATTGCAGGTTTCGATGGTGGTACAGGTGCCTCTCCAATGTCATCGATTCGCCACACGGGTTTACCATGGGAATTAGGCCTTGCTGAAACACACCAAACTCTGCTGAAAAACGGTTTACGTAACCGCATTGTTGTTCAGTCAGATGGCCAGATGAAAACACCACGAGATCTTGCTGTAGCAACCTTATTGGGGGCAGAAGAATGGGGCGTGGCAACCGCAGCCTTAGTAGTTGAAGGTTGTATCATGATGCGTAAGTGTCATAAAAACACCTGTCCTGTTGGTATCGCCACCCAAAACAAAACCTTGCGTGAACGTTTTGATGGTCGTGTCGACGACGTTGTAACCTTCTTCCAATACATGGCTGAAGGCCTACGTGAAGTCATGGCGGAACTCGGTTTCCGTACTATCGATGAAATGGTTGGGCAGTCGCACAAGTTAAAAATCCGTGATGATATCGGCCACTGGAAGTACAAGAACCTCGACCTAAGCCCAGTACTATTCGTCGAGCCTGCTCGTGAAGAAGACGGCATCTACAACCAACGTCAACAAGAGCATAATCTTGAAAACGTGTTAGACCGTAAACTCATTGCCGCGGCAGCACCAGCACTTTACGACGGCAAACCTGTTAACGCCGCCTTTGACATCATCAATACCGATCGCAGTACCGGTACTATGCTGTCGAATGAAATTTCAAAAATCTACAAAGACCAAGGCCTACCGCAGCCAATGAACGTCAAGTTCACGGGATCTGCTGGACAAAGTCTTGGCGCATTCCTTGCGAAAGGGGTGAAATTTGAAGTAGAAGGCGACGCTAACGATTATTGGGGTAAAGGTTTATCTGGCGGTACATTAGTGCTCTATCCTGATGCGCATTCTGACATTACACCAGAAGATAACATCATCGTCGGTAACGTCTGTTTCTACGGTGCAACCTCAGGTGAGTCCTACATTCGCGGCCTTGCAGGCGAACGCTTCTGCGTGCGTAACTCGGGCGCAGAGGTAGTCGTTGAAGGCATCGGTGACCACGGTTGTGAATACATGACAGGTGGCGTCGCGGTAATTCTGGGACAAACGGGCCGTAACTTCGCCGCAGGGATGAGTGGTGGTGTCGCGTATGTCTGGGATCAGTTTGGTGATTTCGAAACCAAGCTTAACTCAGAATTGGTTGACCTAGACCCAATAGAGCAAGAAGACAAAGAACGTCTACTGCACATGCTCAGTAAGCACGTGGAATACACAGGCAGTAATGTGGCACAAACCTTCTTATCTAACTTTGAAGCAAACCTTCAGAAGATGGTAAAAGTCATGCCAAGGGATTACAAAGCCGTATTACTACAGCGAAAAGCGGAAGCTGCAAACAAGGAAGAGTTGGAGGCCGTAAATGGGTAAGCCTACTGGATTTTTAGAACATGGTCGTGAGTTACCACAAAAGTTAGATCCAATCGTTCGAATTCAAGACAACAAAGAGTTTGTCTTAAACGAAGAATTTGGCGACAAAATCAATACACAAGCGTCACGCTGCATGGATTGTGGCGTTCCGTTTTGTCATAACTCGTGTCCAATTGGAAACATCATCCCAGAGTTTAACGATGCTGTTTTCCGTGATAGTTGGGAAGAAGCGTGGAACATTCTGAGCTCTACCAACAACTTCCCTGAATTTACAGGCCGTGTGTGCCCTGCTCCTTGTGAAAGTGGCTGTGTACTGGGTATTAACCAAGACCCAATCACCATCTGTAATATTGAAAAGACCATTGTTGAGACGGCATACCGCGAAGGCTATGCTAAACCCAAAATACCGCGTGAACGTACTGGTAAAACAATCGCCATCATAGGTTCAGGCCCCGCAGGATTAGCCGCAGCCGAACAACTCAATAGTGCTGGTCACTGTGTGACGGTATTTGAGCGTGATGAAAAAGTCGGTGGTTTACTTCGCTTTGGTATTCCTGACTTTAAGCTCGGTATGGATATCATCGATCGTAAGATCGACCTGATGGCTGATGCTGGCGTGAAGTTTAAGGTTAACGCACACATTGGTGTTGAGATTAATGCCCAACAATTGCGTCAGGACTTTGATGTCGTGCTGCTAACGGGTGGCTCAACGGTACCGCGCAACCTGCCTATTCCTGGTCGTGAACTCAACGGTGTCCATTTTGCAATGGAATTCCTCGCCCAGAATAACCGCCGTGCCAATGAGATGGATTTAAAAACAAAAGAAATCCATGCCAAAGGTAAACATGTGGTGGTTATCGGTGGTGGTGATACAGGATCGGATTGTGTGGGTACATCTAACCGTCATGGTGCGGCAAGTATCACGCAGGTGGAGATCATGCCGATTCCACCCGAAAAGCGCCCTGTCAATCAACCTTGGCCTTCCTACCCAATGATCATGAAGACATCGACATCGCACGAAGAAGGTTGTGAACGTCATTGGAATATTCTCACCAAAGAATTCATTAGTGATAAAGAAGGCAACGTAAAAGCCCTGCGTATCGCAGATATTCAATGGCTAGAAGCAAAAGCGGGTGAACGCCCTGATTTTGAAGAAGTAGCAGGGTCAGAACGCATTATTCCATGTGATTTAGCTTTCCTTGCGATGGGATTCTTACACCCAGAACCAACGGGTGTACTTGCTCAGTTAGACATTAAGCTTGATGATCGCGGTAACGTGGCGACAGAAGGCTTTGCGACTAATCAAAAAGGCGTCTTTGCTGCGGGTGATATGCGCACAGGTCAGTCTTTGGTTGTTCGCTGTATTAATGAAGGCCGAGAATCTGCCCGTGAAATCGATGATTTCTTAATGGGCGGTTCTAACCTTGAAGCGAAAGCGGATTCATTAATGCTTTCTAACGCATAATATTCCCCTTAAAATACTACACCATAAAGCCAGCTCAACAGAGCTGGCT
>NZ_NOIF01000064.1 GCF_002265265.1 Photobacterium sanguinicancri | reverse complement strand
AGCTTTAATTCACGACTATATTTGGACATAAAAAAGACCCCCAATAATTGGTTGTCCAACTATTGGGGGTCATTTCATTGTGACTCAGGCTTTTTTGTTTGTCCTATATGGTGCTGTTATTGTGGGGCTGTGGAAACCACTTGATTGCGCCCATTCTCTTTTGCGCAATATAATCGTTTGTCAGCGATAGATAAAAGTCCGTCTATATCAAAGCACTCTTCATTGGCTGATACCACACCAACACTCATAGTGACCTGAATTTGACTGTCGTTGTATGCGATTTTTTGTGCTTCTATGTCTTGGCGCAATATTTCGAGTCGCTGATGGAATGAATCAAAAGGACCACAGAGCTGAATACAAAATTCTTCACCGCCAAAACGCGCTACGACCGCATCTTTAAAGTGTTTTTGCAGTAATTGGCTAATGTGTACCAATACGGTATCACCACCGTCATGGCCATAAGTGTCATTGACCTTTTTGAAAAAATCGATATCCATCATGGCAATGTTTGGTTGATGGCAATGCGGCTTACATTGTTGATCAAAGAAATAGCGACGATTCCACAATCCGGTTAACGCATCTTGGTTCGCCATTCGGTAGAGCTTGTCGGCAGTATCTTTCATGTTCAAAATATGATGAAGGCGACAGTTGAACTCTTCTTGGTTAAAGGGCTTGTAGAGGAAGTCGTTAGCACCCGCTTTAAGAAATTGCGCGGTCATTGAATCATCACTACTTGCGGATAAACCCAGAATAGCAATTTGGTTTCGACTGCGAATTTTACGCACATCACGGGTTAGGGTGATCCCATCTTTTTCTGGCATGTCATTGTCTGTGATGATCAAAGATACATCGGTGTGTTTAGCCAGTTGTACTAATGCTTCACGACCGTTTTCCGCCTCAATCACCGTCAGGTTTTGCCGCTCGAGCAGATTAATCAAGTAATTACGTACTACCGTAGAGTCATCGACCACTAATACTTTGTGTTGATCATTCGCTTGAATGCGTTGTAACAGCGGTACTAGATAGGAAACGGATTCAGCACTGTCTTTGAGCAAGTAATCAAGTACGCCTTTCGCCAGTACCTTCTCACGAATGGCATTACTAAATTGCGCGGTGAGCACCACGGATTTAATCTCATGCCCTAAGACAATATCGATAATTTCGCCGTCTTGGCCATCAGGCAGGCAGTAATCAAGTACTGCACAGAGGAAATCCTTATCTTGGGCTATCAAACATTGTGCTTCAGCGATGGTTGCAGCAAAGATGGGAACAAACCCACCTTGTTGAAGTTGCAGCTGGAGAAAGTTACGAAATGTTTTGCTGTCCTCAACAACCAGAATACGATTGCACAAGTGGAACTCCTTGTTCGTTGATGCCTTATTGATATATCTGTTAGATTTTAAGCTCGTTCATGTTGCCAATGTAACTGATAAAGTCTCTGACTCTGATGTTGCTCACAAGAAATGGCTTCATTAGTGAGTGTAAAATTATTCCATCCTTTTATTCGTCCCTGATTCTCGGTTAGTTATCAGTTTTTAGTTGTTCGATAGCCATCGAGAGGGGCTTTTCATGGATCTTACCGTGAACCGTTTTCCTCATTTCCTACTTTATTTCTAATGGGAAGTGCTTATAATTACACTGTATGTATAAACAGGCTCGGCGCGCGCGTAAGCCATAGCAACAGGTAATTGTAGGTGCAAGAGACACGGCAACGGAAAATCATTCATGTTGATATGGATTGCTTTTATGCAGCGGTCGAAATGCGCGATGATCCCAGTCTGCGTGATATTCCGATTGCCATCGGGGGCCGTTCTGAGCAACGTGGTGTGATCAGCACATGTAATTATCTTGCCCGTGAATACGGTGTACGTTCTGCTATGGCAACAGGTCATGCAATGAAATTATGTCCCACTCTTACCTTGGTACCGGGACGCATGGCGGTATACAAGGAAGTGTCTCAGCATATTAGAGAAATCTTTTCACGATATACCGATAAGATAGAACCGCTTTCTCTTGATGAAGCGTACCTCGATGTCACTGAATGTGAATTACTGCATGGATCTGCCACCTTAATTGCTCAAGATATTCGTCGAACAATAGAAGAAGAGCTGTATTTAACTGCATCAGCAGGGATAGCTCCTATCAAGTTTATTGCTAAAGTCGCGTCTGATTTGAATAAGCCGAATGGTCAGTTTGTAGTAACGCCCGATCAGATCCCTGACTTTGTCGCAGAATTAAAGTTAGAGAAAATTCCAGGGGTGGGTAAAGTTACGATCCAAAAACTGCACGACAAAGGGATGTACACAGGCAAAGACGTACAAGCTTATGACCGCCATTTATTATTACAACAATTTGGTAAATTTGGTCAGTCATTATGGTCTCGTGCTCACGGTGTTGATGAACGAGAAGTAGTGGTTGAGCGGCAACGTAAATCGGTTGGTGTTGAGCGCACATTTTCGGTGAATATCAGTGAATACCAAGAGTGCTGGCAAGTGATTGAAAAACTGTATCCAGAACTTGAAAAGCGATTGGCTAAAGTACGCCCTGAGCTGAATATTGCCAAGCAGGGTGTAAAGATTAAATTTGCTGATTTTCAACAAACCACAGTAGAGCATGTGCAAGCAGTATTAGATAAAGCGCAGTTCGTGGGTTTACTGCAAGAAGCGTTAACACGTCAGCAAGGGCGGGAGATCCGTTTGATAGGGTTGAGTGTTGGTTTAGAAACTGGCACCAAAGCTCAACAGCTTTCGTTTGATTGGAATTAGAAACTGCTGAGTTACAATGGTTTCAGCCCGGCATAAAAAAACGCCCGCAAACCGAGTTTACGGGCGTTTTTGTTTCAGTTGAGCAATTAAGCTTTAACTGGGATGTTCTTCAGAATCGCCACCATTTGTTCCCAGAATAGGGCAACAGTTTCAATCTGTATTTTTTCGTCAGGTGAGTGCGGGAACTTAATCGTTGGGCCGAAAGAAATCATATCCATATTTGGGTATGGTTCTTTAAATAGACCACACTCAAGACCTGCGTGGATCACCATGATGTTTGGTGTACGGCCGTAAATGTCGTTGTAAGTTTCGCGGAATAGCTTCATTACTTCAGAATCAGCATCTGGCTTCCAGCCCGGGTAAGCACCAGAGAACTCACATTGTGCACCCGCAAGGTTAGCAATTGCTTTTAGCATGCCTTCAACATTGCTACGGCCAGAATCGATTAGCGAGCGAATAAGGCAAAGAATCGTTACTTTGTCTTCTTCTGTTGTAATAACACCCACGTTTAGTGATGTTTCAACAACACCAGCAATGTCATCACTCATGCGGATAACACCGTTAGGGCAAGCATTAAGTACAGCTAGAAGACGTGTCTGGTCTGCTGCTGCAAATACATTAGCAGGAAGCTCAGCTTGTTCTGTAAATAGGGCAATGTCTGTTTCAACACGGCCTAGTTCAGCGCTTAGTACTGCTTGGTAGTGAGTAAATAGGCTGTTTAGCTTATCAACGTTTGCAGCAGGTAATGTTACAACTGCGTTTGCTTCACGAGGAATAGCGTTACGAAGGCTACCACCAGTGAAAGATGAAAGGCGAAGGCCTAACTCTTCAGCGTGAGCAAATAGGAAGCGACCCAGTAATTTATTCGCGTTACCACGACCGGTGTGAATATCACAACCTGAGTGACCGCCTTTCAGGCCTTTAAGAACCATTTTAACAGCTTGATGCTCTGCTGGTACGCCATCGCGTACAACTTCTACAGTGATAGAACCATCAACACCGCCAGCACAGCCCATGTAAACTTCGCCTTCTTGCTCTGAATCGGTGTTCAGAAGGATATCGCCTTCTAACCAACCTTCTTTCAGACCAAATGCACCCGTCATACCGGCTTCTTCATCAATTGTAAGCAGTACTTCCAGTGGGCCGTGTTCAACATCTTTAGCGGCAAGAACAGCTAAACATGCAGCCATACCCATACCGTTATCAGCGCCCAGCGTTGTGCCTTTTGCTGTAACCCACTCGCCATCAATAAATGGCAGGATAGGATCTTGTAAGAAATCGTGGTCGGTGTCTTCGTTCTTCTGAGGCACCATATCGATGTGAGCTTGTAGTACTACACCTTTACGATCTTCCATACCTGGCGTTGCAGGTTTCTTAATGAATACGTTGCCTACATCATCACGACGTACTTCAAGGCCTTCACCTTGTGCGAATTGGATGATGTGCTGAGCAAGTTGCTCTTCGTATTTCGATGGGTGTGGAATAGAACAGATTTGATCGAAGAATTGCCACACAGGTTGTGGTGACAGTTGGCTGATTTCAGACACAGAAGTCTCCCTTTGAATATCAGTAGTGACATCTTAACGATCTAGTCGATCTATAAGGTTGTCACTGAATTCACTAGATGAATATCTATTAATAAGCCGCCTTTTGCAGCACAACTTACTATCCAAGTGCATTCAAGGATACCACTGTGCATGTAGGGGGAACAGTGAAATGTGTCTCAGTAAGCATAGTATAAGCGCTAGGGCACGTTATAGAGTAAACGGCTGCTTCTATCTATGTGCTGTGATTTCTGAATATCTTTTATTGCACACTTTTGCTCATTTGAACCGTAACTACAGCTCATAGCTAAGAGGAATAACAAAACAATACAAGAGGCGTATTTATGGTGTGATATACCTAATAGTTATTATGGATCTGATTGCCTATTTGTTTCGTGTAATTAAATTACACTATTTACGATCAAAGCTAATTTTTTTAGAAAAAGTGTGACGTAGTTAAAGAAAATGCTTGTAAGTAAATTACGATGTGGTTATAGTTTCTGCATCTTATGAAGAGATGACAACGACACACTAACTGTTCAGGATGAACCCGATATATCGCCTCCATGGAACTGAGATTAAGTGCTACCAGTGAAGGTTATTGCTCCAAGGAATTGAGCCATGCTGACTGTGCATGTGTTTGGATAACTTATGAAAGGTGATTTTAAAATGAAAATATTTGACTCTATTACTACTTATTGGAACAACCGCTCTGTTTACACATCGAACTTCCAATACCCGAGTTACTTCGGTTACTAATTTTCAGAAAATAGTGAGTGATGAACACTATTTTCTTTGAGCAGTATTGTTTACCCCCTTACTTCAGAATTTAAAATAGCTGTATAAAGTTATTTGCAACATTCTATCGCCACTCCACATTGGGGTGGCGTTTTTTTATCTATTAGCTTAATTCCCCCCCCTTGTATTACCTCGCATTATTAAATCTAGTTCGTATATAGCGTATGAAATTGATTGTCAGTTGAAAGCTGTATTCGATTACATTTACTGTAAAGCCTCATATTCACTACTTAACTTGATAGATTGTTTGTTAATGATAAGTAGACAATTTTAAAGGTGGTGAAATAACACACAGTGCATATGCTTTTAACTTATTGATTTAAAAGTTTAAAAAAATCAAGCGCAATCTGGTGGTGAGTTTTTTGTTCAGTTGGCACTAAATTACACCATTCTGCATCTCATTACTGGATCTTCATTGGGTTGAGGCATATAATCGCGCTCCTAAACCCAAAATAGCAAACGTTTACCTAATCGTTTACTTAACGTTTATGCCAACGCTTGTTGATGAATTTACCTTTATAAATGCTGCGTAAATCTCCAAGGAATCGAGAGCAATGCTTGAGAAACTATTTAAACTGAAAGAACACGGTACAGACGTTCGCACTGAATTACTGGCTGGTTTAACTACCTTTCTGACCATGGCGTACATCATCTTTGTTAACCCAACGATGCTGTCGCAAACAGGTATGGACCACGGTTCTGTTTTTGTTGCTACGTGTTTAGCTGCAATGATTGGTTGTTTCATTATGGGTTTTGTTGCTAATTACCCAGTTGCTCAAGCACCCGGTATGGGGCTTAATGCTTTCTTCACTTACAGTGTTGTAATGGGCATGGGACACACATGGCAGGTAGCACTGGCTGCGGTATTCTTGTCTGGTTTGTGTTTTATTGCTTTAAGTTTATTAAAGGTACGCGAGTGGATCATTAATGCGATCCCACTGTCACTGCGTACTGGTATCTCAGCAGGTATTGGTCTATTCCTTGCGTTCATCGCGCTACAAAACGCAGGCATCGTTGTGGGTAATCCTGCAACCTTGGTGCATGTGGGCGATTTAACCAGCTTACCTGCAGCGTTGGCGGCGTTAGGTTTATTCTTAACTATTGCACTAGTGCACCGTGGTTACAAAGCGGCGGTATTGATTGCGATTCTGGCGGTAACACTGCTTGGTATTTTATTTGGTGACGTGACATATGGCGGCATAATGTCGATGCCACCAAGTATCGCACCTACGTTCTTGCAGCTTGATTTTTCTGGTGCAATGGAAGTGGGCTTAATTTCGATTGTTTTTGCTTTCTTATTTGTCGACTTGTTTGATACCGCAGGTACGTTAGTGGGTGTGGCAACAAAAGCAAATTTGATTGGTGAAGACGGTAAATTACCGCGTCTAAACCGAGCATTATTAGCCGATAGTACAGCAACATCTGTTGGTGCATTATTGGGTACGTCGAATACTACGTCATTTGTTGAAAGTGTGTCGGGTGTGGCAGTTGGCGGTCGTACAGGTCTAACTGCGGTGACGGTTGGTGTATTATTCTTATGTGCATTGTTTTTTGCCCCATTGGCGGGTATGGTTCCTGCCTATGCGACAGCTGGTGCGCTATTTTATGTTGCCATTCTAATGATGTCTGGCTTAGTAAGTGTTGATTGGCGTGATTTAACCGAAGCAGCGCCAGTCGTGGTGGTGTGTTTATTAATGCCACTGACTTACTCTATTGCTGAAGGTATTGGCCTTGGCTTCATCACTTATGCAGTTGTAAAATTGATGAGTGGTAAAGGACGCGAAGTAAACGCGAGCGTTTGGGTTATTGCTGCACTATTTCTTGCTAAAATTATTTTTCTATAACACAGGTTAACAGTGAACAATTTCGCTGATTAGAGGTTCATCGGATATGAGTAATAAGTTCGTCATTACATGGGATAACATGCAAATGTACACACGTCAGCTAGCAGAGAAACTGCTTCCAGCTGATCAGTGGAAAGGTATTATTGCAGTTAGTCGTGGTGGTTTGGTTCCTGCGGCAATCCTAGCGCGTGAGCTTAACATTCGTCACGTTGATACCGTATGTATTTCAAGTTACGACCACGATCACCAGCGTGAAATGAAAGTGCTAAAACAAGCGGACGGTGACGGTGAAGGTTTCATCGTAATCGACGATCTTGTGGATACAGGCGGCACAGCTGAACTGATCCGCTCTATGTACCCAAAAGCGAAGTTCGTTACGGTTTGTGCTAAACCTGCTGGTAAGCACCTTATCGATGATTACGTGGTTGATATTGCTCAAGATACATGGATTGAGCAACCATGGGACATGGCTGTGACTTTCGTTGAGCCTATCTCAAAGAAATAATCTGCTATCACCATAAAGATATATTGAAGAGAGACGCTGATGCGTCTCTTTTTTTTATCTGTACTATATGGCTTGTTCTTCATCAAGAATACCCATAAAAGCCAGGTGTGATGAGTGTTATACTTGGCGTAGTCGGTATATATTATCTCTTAGGTACTATTTTTCGATAATGACTGCTTTTTAGGACTTGTATTTAACTGCAAGCACCCGTTTTTATTGTTGTTATCGTTATTGCTATGGAGAACACTGTGTCTGAACCATCAAAGTCGAATTTATCTGAAAAGCTGTTTGCACCTCGTCAGACATCCAAAGAAACCTCAAGCTTAGTGCGTATAGCTCATCAACAAGCTTCTGGCGTGCACAATGCACTCGATGGCGATACCGAACATGGTTGGTATCGAAGTCTGCGTCGTCCACAATGGATCTGGCAGGGCGTTGATCCGATCGAAATGGAAGCCTTATTTGCCCGTTTAGCGGGAAGTGACTCCGCACGTACCTCGGAAGATCAACTCGATACCGTCGTTGGGTATCGGCCGGGTAACTGGATTTATGAATGGTCACAGTTAGCGGGTCAACACCATAAAAAATCACGTGAATTGGTTGATAACAAGCAGCCTCAAAAAGCCATTGATGAGCTGCTAAAATCCAGTACTTATTACAGTATTGCCGCTTACCCACACTTGAAGGGGGATACGTTAGCGGCACAAGCTGAAGTGCAGGCGAACCAAACTTACCGTGAAGCGATGGAGCTTTCGCCACATCAAATGAAAACTATTGATGTGAAGTATGAAGGTAAAACCTTTCAAGCTTTTATCCATTTACCGCGAACAGACAAGTTACTGCCGACAGTGATTGTGAGTGGTGGGCTTGATACGTTACAAAGTGACTTATGGCCTTTATACCGCGATTACTTAGCACCTGCAGGTTATGCGATGGTGACGCTGGACATGCCATCGGTTGGCCACAGTGCTCGTTGGTCATTAACGGAAGATACAAGCCGTTTACATCAGGCGTTGTTACAGCAAATTAAAGAAGTACCTTGGGTTGATCACCATCGAGTGGCGATGATGGGGCTGCGCTTTGGCGGTAATGCCGCGATCCGTTTAGGCTTTTTAGAGCCAACGCGCTTAAAAACCTGCATCAGTATTGGTGGGGCAATTCATGGTTTCTTATCACAGCCGAAGCTGCTTGATCAAATGCCACAGATGTACCTTGATATGATTGCCTCTCGCATGGGTAAGCATGGCGTATCAAGACAAAGTCTGCTTGCGCACTTGCCGGCATGGTCGCTAAAAAATCAAGGGTTATTAGGGCGCCGTAAAGTGGATGTACCTATGCTGGGTATCAGTTTGAAGAACGATCCTGTGTGTCCTGAAACAGATAACCAGTTGATTGCTATATCGAGTTATGGTGGAAAGGCAGTGACATTGCCAGAGAAGCCACTGCATGATGGTTACCATCGTGCAATGCTCACTATCATGGACTGGCTGGAAGAGAAGTTAGGGAAATAGCTTAGGTTTGGCAGCATAATTGTAAATATTTTGTTGCCAATTGGGCTTTTTTTAGGCTTAAATGGAATAGTTAGGTTTTGAGAATAAGCAGTAAGTTATTGGTTGTTAAGTCAATAGCAAATTGCGTACTGTAACTATGGATAGGAGATACGCGATGACGACTCAAACAGCTTTTCCACCTTATGGCCGCCTATTAACAAAATTAACTGCGATCGGCCCTTATTTACGCAAGCAACAATCAAAAGAAGGTGCTTTTTTCTTTGATTGTCTGGCCAGTTGTATTAGCGCTAAAAAAGAGCCTCATGAACGTGAGTTTTGGGGCTGGTGGCTAGAGCTCAACGCCAGCGAAAAAGGTGGATATGAATACCGTTATTTCTTTGGCCGATATAACAGCGCAGGTGAATGGGTAGAAGATAAAGTACCGGCTAAACACAGTGAAGCGGTACTCAAAACACTGAATGATTTTTACCCAAAACTGACGAAATTGTTAGATGAAACCTTCGAGTTGCCTGTTATTGCGGCAGCTGATTTAAAGGAAGCCGAATTAGGCGCTAGTGACTAACCCCTCTAGCCTAAGTGCGCATTATTGACGGCACTTAGGCTTTTCTCCTCAAGAATAAAGAAAATCACCCTTTCTCGCAGTATTTTCTTGTGATTTGTAGGTGGGATTGATAAAACAAATGAACAAAAATTTGTTCACTAATTTGTTTGATCCCATGGCAGAAAATACATACCTAAATGCAAAAGAGCAGGACCTCGCGGGAACTCATACAGCACAGTCTGAGACCCAAGCGGTAAAGCAAAAAACTGTAGTTGTTAAACTTGGTACTAGCGTACTAACAGGCGGTACATTGAAACTCGATCGCGCTCATCTTGTTGAGCTTGTTCGTCAGTGCGCTCAGTTACGTCGTCAAGGTCATAAAGTTATCATCGTAACGTCTGGTGCTATTGCCGCCGGTCGCGAGCATTTAGGTTACCCCGAACTGCCCAAAACCATGGCCAGCAAGCAGTTACTCGCCGCTGTTGGTCAGAGTCGTTTAATTCAAGAGTGGGAGCACCTTTTTGGCATTTATGGGCTGCATGTCGGTCAAATGCTATTAACCCGTGCAGATCTTGATGATCGTGAGCGTTATCTGAATGCGCGCGACATGATTGTCGCCCTGCTTGATAACGGTATCATTCCTGTTGTGAATGAAAACGATGCGGTTGCCACCACTGAAATCAAAGTGGGCGATAACGATAACTTATCAGCTTTAGTGGGGATTTTAGCGGGAGCAGACAAGTTACTGTTACTGACAGACCAACCTGGCTTATTTACCGCTGATCCTCGTAATAACCCAGATGCAGAACTGATCCGCGAAGTACACACCATAGATGAAACGCTGCGCAAACTAGCAGGTGGTAGTGTGGGCGGTTTAGGCACTGGTGGCATGGCAACTAAGCTTCAAGCCGCTGATGTTGCACGTCGTGCGGGTATTGAAGTGGTGATTGCTGCGGGTAGTCGTCCTGGTGTGATTGCCGATATTGTGGGTGACACTTCGGTTGGTACGCGCTTTTTACCGCTCGAGTCACCATTAGAAAGCCGTAAGCGTTGGATCCTTGCCGGTCCTCCACCCGCTGGCGATATTATTATTGATACTGGCGCCGCTAATGCGGTACAGCTGCGAGGCAGTAGCTTATTGTCTAAGGGTATTACTCTTGTAAAAGGCAGCTTTGAACGTGGCGCTGTGGTACGTATTTATTCGACGGAAGGTGCGTTGTTGGCTCGTGGGCTTTGCCGTTATAGCAGCAAAGATATGACCAAAATTGCGGGCAAACACAGCCAAGATATTTATCAGGTACTTGGGTACGAATATGGCCCAGTTGCGATTCACCGTGATGACTTGGTTGTCATTTAGTCGCCTTTAGCCTTGTGCTTAACAGCCTCGAAAAGATAAGAATAAAGGGAAGCATTGTGAACTTAGAATTAATGGGTAAAGCGGCGCAACAAGCGGCGTTTGAACTTGCAACATCATCGACAGCACAGAAAAACCAAGCATTAGCGATTATCGCTGACGAGCTTGATGCAAACCAAGCGGTTATTTTAGCCGCGAACCAGAAAGACATAGATGTTGCCCGTGAATCAGGCATGTCAGATGCTTTAGTCGATCGTCTGTTACTGAACGAAGCGCGTTTGAGTGATATCGCGAACGATGTGCGTAATGTGATAAATCTCAATGATCCTGTGGGCGCAGAGCTAGACAGCCGTGTACTTGAAAATGGTATGCGCCTAAGCCGTCGCCGTGTTCCACTGGGTGTTGTTGGGGTGATTTACGAAGCACGTCCGAACGTGACTATTGATATTGCCGCTCTATGTTTGAAAACAGGTAATGCCAGTATTCTTCGTGGTGGTCGTGAAACTTTCCACTCCAACATGGAGCTAGTGAAAGTGATTCAAGTCGCACTAGAAAAAGCAGGTTTACCTGCGGCTTCTGTGCAATACATTGAAAAGCCAGATCGCGAGTTAGTTTCGCAACTGCTTCGCTTAGATCAATATGTCGATATGATTATTCCTCGCGGCGGCGCGGGTTTACACAAGATGTGTAAAGAGAACAGCACCATCCCAGTGATCATCGGTGGGTTTGGTATCAGCCATGTGTTTGTTGATCAAAGTGCCGATTTATCACGTTCTCTTGATGTGGTTGAAAACAGCAAAGCGCAGCGCCCGTCAGCATGTAATGCATTGGATACCTTATTAGTGCATGAAAAGGTAGCGGAAGCTTTCCTACCGCGTTTGGCTGATCGCTTGAACAAAAGTAAAGTCGCGCTAGTGGCAGATGAAAGCGCCTATGACTTACTGGAAGGCAAAGCGTCTGAACTGCGTCATACTGTGGATGGTGATTTCGATACGGAATGGCTGAGCTTCACGCTAGGTGTGAAGGTGGTTAAAGACGTTGATGAAGCTATTGCACATATGCGTAAGCATAATGCGAGCCACTCAGATGCGATTCTAACGAACGATATTCAATCGGCAGAACGTTTCGTGAATGCCGCGGGCTCGGCGGCAGTGTATGTCAATGCATCAACACGCTTCACCGATGGTGCTCAGTTTGGTTTAGGCGCTGAGGTTGCAGTATCTACTCAAAAACTGCATGCGCGTGGCCCTATGGGCTTAGAAGAGTTAACCAGTTACAAATGGGTAGGGCAAGCAGATTACTTGTGCCGCTCATAAATCAGCGATAATTTGCGTACAAAAAAGGTTGCCTCGGCAACCTTTTTTAATGGGTGTAATAACAGTCTGTAACCTAGTTATCAGTGATTGTAATCAGTAAAAACGATCAGGTGCTTAGTTAGATTGGTATAAATATAAGCTTATTTTTGGGTGTTATTTATGTCTGAAGGAGACTCTTCACTGATTTGCTTAGCATTTTTTTCTTCTTCTGCTAATGCTTGTTCACGATCGTGTTTTTCTTTTAAATATTTGATTTTATCTTTGTCGCCAAATTTCATATTGGCGGTGTACTTCAAAGCCATAATATTACTGACAACAACACTTAATATGACAGCTGTGATCACCCACGGATTCAGTAACCATTCCATTTAGACCTCACAGATATTAATAATGAACCTGTTATAAATACTATCAAGGTTTGCCAAAATCTGCGACTTTCCAGCGACCTGACTTTGGTTAATTGTGCGATGGAGCAACTCTAATGTGAAGTGCTGTAATAATGGCTGGCTGACGGTGTGATAGCTGAGGTGCCAAGGTTCAGCAGAGACGCCACCAAGGTCATTTTTATAGGGTAAGTAAAAACCGTATTTAGCCATGTGCTCTGTTAACCATTGGGCTAGTTCGGCTTGGTGCCCACCATCTTGGTATTCCCATGGTTCTAATTGGAGTTGGACGCCCACAGGGAGACAGTTGCGGGCATAGATATCGATATCTGTTCCCCAATGATGCCGACTCGCCCCCGGAAGAGCAGACCAACGTAGGATCGCCATGATCTTTTCTTTATCAGACAATAACTCAGGATCTAATGGCTGGCTATTATGATCCAGAATCGGGCGCAGACCGTTGAATTTATTATCCCAAATCATTTGTTGGCGCTCGAACGAGCGAAAGCCACTGGCAAGGCATAGCTCAAAGCCCGCCACTTTTGCGGCTTGCTGCATCGCCAAGAAGTCAGGTTCAATCGCCTGATGAATAAAGTGCTGCTGGTGGCTAACAAGGTGATCGGTTGATTGACCAGTTAGCAGCCCATCGCTAATGCGATGGGCAAATGGAGTGGTCGGCATTAGAGCGCGTTTTCCAATACTTTTTGGTACATATCGGTCAGCTTTTCAAGATCAGCGACTTTTACGCACTCGTTAACTTTATGAATAGTGGCATTCACCGGGCCTAGTTCAACCACTTGGGCTCCTGTACGGGCGATAAAGCGCCCATCAGATGTCCCACCCGTGGTTAATAGCTCAGGACGTTTGTGATTGACCGTTTCGATTGCCGTTACAACAGCATCAAGTAGGGTACCGTGATCGGTAAGGAAAGGTTGGCCACTTAACGTCCATTTAAGATCGTAATCTAACCCATGTGCGTCCAGCACAGAATGCACTTTACGTCTGATGTCTTCATCCGTTAGCTCTGTACTGAAGCGGAGGTTAAACTGCACCTCGAACTCACCAGGGATCACATTGGATGCCCCTGTTCCTGCTGCAAGATTGGCAATTTGAAAACTGGTGGGTGGGAAGTAGTCATTGCCGTTATCCCACGTAGTGGCTGCTAACTCTGCCAGTGCAGGCATGGCGCGGTGAACTGGATTATCAGCAAGGTGTGGATAGGCGACATGGCCTTGTATGCCTTTTACCGTAATATCACCCGTAATCGAACCACGACGGCCATTTTTCACCACATCACCGACTTCATGGGTGCTAGAGGGTTCACCCACAATGCACATATCGATCTTTTCGTTACGTGCTTCTAGGGTGTCAATCACACGGGTTGTCCCGTTAATGAATGGCCCTTCTTCATCTGATGTGATCAATAAGGCGATTGAACCAGCATGATTAGGGTTTTCAGCAATGAATCGTTCAATAGCAACAATCATACACGCCAGTGAACCTTTCATATCCGCTGCGCCACGACCGTGTAAGTAACCATCGATAATGGTTGGTTCAAACGGAGGGGTATGCCATAGCGCGACCTTGCCTGAAGGGACCACATCGGTGTGGCCTGCAAAGACAAACAATGGCGCTTCACTGCCACGACGAGCCCACAGGTTAGTCGTATCTTCAAATACCATGGTTTCTATGATGAAGCCAAGTTTTTCAAGGCGTGCAATCATAACGTCTTGGCAGCCTGCATCCTCAGGCGTGACGGATTGGCGACTAATAAAATCTTTGGCCAGTGCAATTACCGGGCTTTCTGACATCCTTGTATCCTTCCTTATTTCGCTGCAACGTGAGATGCAAAGATCTCTTGATATTGCGCAGGTTTAAAGCCGAGGTAATGGCTTTCGTTGTGAACAAGCAGAGGACGCTTGATCATTGCTGGGAATTCCAGCATTAAGCTGATTGCCGTGTCACGGTTTAGGCCATCTTTTTGCTCATCGCTGAGCTGACGGTAAGTTGTGCCACGCTTATTAACCATCGGCTCCCAACCCAATGCCGCTTCAAATGCTTCTAACATTTCTAGATCCAAGCCCTCGACACGGTAATCGTGAAATTGGTACTCAATATTTTCAGCTTCAAACCACTTTTTCATTTTCTTGATGGTGTCGCAGTTTTTGATGCCGTATGCAGTTGTTTTCATTGTGAGCCGACTTACCTAATGAGTTATTAAAATGAGGTATAGGTCTCCTTTATAACCAGAATGAGACCTAGGTGCAATATGAGAGCGGGGTTGATTTTGTCCTTGTCAGTATGTCGAGGAGTATGGTGAGTGCCTATAGTCGTTGGTTGGCTTTTGTTTATTGGTTACAGATTTTTGGAATATGGAATGAATCAATAATAGATGACAAATTAACCTGAGCTAACATGCTGTTATAGCGAGGCATTAGTACTAAATCGAGCAAGAACTGATTGTAAAGTGAGCGATTTATTGCTGTTGTGAGTAAATGCTTACTTGCTGGCGGCTAAAATGGTTGCAGATAAACACCACCAAAGTGTGATGGATGCCCACTTATAGGATGGAATATACGGTAAACAGACTCGCATATTGATCAAACTCAACATGTCATTTTAGATTGTCGCAATAATGAGTGCGCCTTGTTCGTTCAAGGCCTTTGCCAAGGATATACCTATTTGAGTAGTTATTTGCCGTCATTTTTAACGACGATCGCTTCAGATGATTACTCAAATGAGTATTGTGGAGGTCTCAATGGAATTGAATCCAGTTTTTGCACGCCGCCTTTATTTGGCTTTATTAGTTGAACATATCGAACGTCCTAACGTCCCTAAATTGATCGAGAAAACGGGCTGGCCTCGTCGAACTATTCAGGATGTATTAAAAGCATTACCCGGTTTGGGTTTTGAGTTGACCTTTATTCAAGATGGTAAGCGTCATAACGATGGCTACTATAAATTGAGTGATTGGGGGCCGTTTGATCCCGCTTGGGTTGAAGATCGTGAACCGGATTTAATCAGCGCGTTGGCTTAGCTTCTATACGTTAGTGTTAATCTGTCATCAAAAGAAAACCGCCTTTCGGCGGTTTTTTTTGATTGTTGTTTGCGAAGCGTTGACTTGGCGTTAAGTGTCTTATTTTTTCGACGGGCAGTAATAGGCATTGCCGATATAAGTGACAGAAGAAGCATAAGGAACTGGCTGACCCAATAAAACAGTATTAGCCCCAACGGATGCAGCTTGGTTGCGTAGTTGGTTCAATGCGCCTTCTACTAGTGAGTCATTGGCAAGTAACCAAAAGTTGTACCATGACCCCTCTGATCCCACTAGTGTGCTTTTTAGCTGGCATTGCTGGCTGGTAGTTTCCACATTCCAAACAATATCAACCTGTTTACCTTTCAGTGTGACAGGGGTGGTTGTACAGCCATTCAAAGTCAATAGCACAAAGCCAAGTACAAAGTACTGTTTCACTTATAGCCCTTGCGATTCTAGGTACAGTACCGTTGCTGCTGTTCGTGATTTCACTTGCAGTTTTTTCAGCAAGCTTTTCATATGCACTTTCACGGTAGCTTCTGAAATAAAGAGAGTATCCGCAATTTGTTTATTACGGTGACCTTTGGCGACTTCTTGTAAAATCTGGGTTTCACGATCGGTAAGGCTATCAAGCAAGCTGTCTTGCTCAACATTATCGGTCAGGTATTCTTTCACTAAACTGCTGTAGGCTTTACCACCACACATGGCTTCTTTCAGTAAACGGATTAGTTCATCGGGCTCGGTATCTTTTAGTAGGTAACCGTCAGCACCTGCTTGGATCAGTGTCTTAACGTCGTTACGGCTGTCAGAAACGGTTAATACCACAATGCTGCTCTCGATCCCTTCCGCTCGCATGGTGTTTAAGGTATCTAAACCTGACATGCCTTTCATATTTAGATCTAACAGGATCAGATCGGGTTCTTTTTCATGGGCTAGCCCAACGGCATCTGCACCATTGCTTGCTTCTGCGACTAATTCAAAATCTGGTTCAAAACTGAGTAACTGGCCAATACCACGACGCATTAGCGGGTGGTCATCGACGATCATTACTTTCCAACACGTCATTTTATTATCCTTATGGCGTTAGCAAGAAGCTGAGTGTAACGCAGCAACCTTGCTCTGGCTCTGAGGTTATTGTTACTTCACCATTTAAGCGATCAGCCCGTTCAGCCATAATGGCTAACCCGTAATGGTTGAGTTTTTCGTTACTTTGATCGAAGCCTAAACCATCGTCACAGATTGTAATATTGACCTGCTCATCTTGTTGTTGGCAGGTAATGATGATTTCATCAGCTTGCGCATGTTTGATGGCATTCAATGTGGCTTCGCGGATCAACTGTAATAAATGCACTTGGCGGTGCGCATCGAGATTAAGTGATGATAACTGATTATCGATGATTATCATCGCATCTGTTTGCTCATCAAGTGGTTTCATTATCTCAACAAGGGCCTCACCAAAATTGGCTTCTTTAATGGTTAAACGAAAAGTGCTTAACAGTTCTCTAAGCTGGGTGTACGCACTTGATAAACCGTTATCTATTTCGGCAATTATCTGTTCTGCATGTTCATGTTCTTGCTTTGCCAGTTGGCGCTTTAGTAATGTGACCTGAATTTTCAAATAAGACAGTGACTGGGCAAGCGAATCATGAAGTTCACGTGCAATGGTGGCACGTTCTTCCATTAATAGTAATTGATCTGCCTGCTTTTGAGCGCGATTATAGTAGATACCGCGGCCTAATAGCCGAGCGACGTTATCAATAAGTGCATGATCAGGGCAGGGTAAGGTTTCTTGCCAGTGTAGCTGTCCCATTATCTGGCTGTCGAGTATTAAGTCTTGATGATGCCAATAACGCTCTGTAGCGACACCAGCTCCTGCCTTTATTACTGTCTCCGCTCCACTGTTTTCGGTAATTGTGAGAGTAACAGCAGTAAGTCCTTCAATCTCGACTAATGTATCGAGCATATTCTTAAAGTTTTGAGCGGTTAAGCGAGTAACAGATAACTCTTGAGAGCAATTATACAAAACTTGGAGCGATGCATTAGCATGGCGTAATCGGCGTGTTTTTTCATTAACCGACTGCTCTAAGTTTCGGTAATGTTTGCCAAGTTCTGCAGCCATTTTCGAGAAAATACCTGCTAAAATGCCCAATTCGTTGTCACTCTTTACATCAATTCTTACATCAAAATCGCCATTTTGTACTTGTTGGCTGGCAGCAACCAATTGGTTTAGCGGGCTGACGATTTTCCGTTGGGTGAAGTGAATAGTAAACAGTGCGATTACTAAGATAAGGCTTAGGCCGACCCCACCTGTTATCGATAAAATTTGCAGTTTTATGACAGAAAATTCCTGAAGTTCAAACACGAACCTATCAATATTATCGACGAAGGTGGCGACTTCTTGTACGAAACGGGTTTCGTTCTCGATGGCAAGTGATGGATTCAGGCTTTCCCAACGATCAATCAGCTTGTAGTAATGGCGTTGAATATCGGCAGGTACTGTCCAATGTTCGAGTGCGGCCATAGAAGGTGAGAATAGCGATTGTTCAAATTGATCGAGATGTTCATTGAAAAGTGGGGAGTCAGCTTGAATGTCATAGGCTAACCGATAGCTTTGCATCCGCAGTGAACCTGACACATTGATTGCCTCGGCATCATTCAAGCTAGATGCAAGTGTCAGCAAAGCAAAGCTAGTGGTGGCAATCGAGAGTAACAATATGGCCAACATGGCACGAGCAATCGTCGTTGTAACGGGCTTTTGTGGCCTATTCTGCACGCAGCATCCTTATGTTCTATTATTTTTAGTAGTGATTGATAACTGGTTAAAAAACCAACGATTCATTCATTGGTGAAATTGTAAGCCAAATAGTGTGAGGGTTGTCATTTCAGTTTATTGATCCAAAACAAATAAAGTCGTTAATTAACCCTAACTGGGTATTTAAGCATTTGTTAATAGTTCTAGACTTGCCGTGAAGAATAATGAGCAATTATGAACAGTATCAGAGGTCGTTAATACCTATTAATACAAGGATTGATTATTACAGGCCAATGTCTGTTCATCTTATTTCATAAAGTGCGTTTTTGAGGTAGCAATTGATGTTTGATCGTGGACGGCGAAACTTATTATCTCGACGTCGTACCCCAGCACTACCAAGGATGCCTTGGCTTGTTGATGAAGACACTTTCGTAGATAACTGCACACGATGCAACAAATGTCTCTCAGCCTGTGAAACGAAAATTATAGTCAAAGGCGATGGTGGATTTCCTACTATCGACTTTAACCAAGGTGAATGTACTTTCTGCACCCAGTGTGTAGATGCATGTCCAGAGCCGCTCTTTCGTTCTACGACGGAAGCTGCTTGGGATGTAAAGGCACGAATAAATCAGCAATGTTTAGCTCAAAGCAATGTTGAATGCCGAAGTTGTGGCGATATGTGCGAAGTACAAGCCATTCGATTTAAGTTACAGGCTGGTGGTGTTGCACAACCAGAGCTGGAATTGGATCTATGTAATGGCTGTGGTGCATGTGTGGCGACTTGTCCAACATCCGCCATCACCATGGTGACCAGAAAATTAGAAGAGAAGTAGCGTATGGCACTGGATGAAGTACATATCTCTAGTCTTGTAGTGCATGTCAAACCTGAGTCCCTAGCAGCAGTAAAAGCTCAGATTTTAGAGATGCCAAACACAGAAATACACGGCGAGAGTAAAGAAGGAAAAATCATTGTAGTACTTGAAACGGAAAATCAAGGCTACGTGACAGACACAATAGATAAAATCAATAATTTAGAAGACGTTTTAATCACTTTTTTAGTGTATCACCAAATTGAACACTTCGATTCGCAATCTGAGGACGACTCATGAAAATGACAAGACGTGCGTTTGTGAAAGCAAACGCGGCAGCATCAGCCGCTGCTGTTGCGGGAATTACCCTGCCTGCGTCAGCAACTAACCTAATCGTTAGTTCTGACCAAACTAAAATTAAGTGGGACAAAGCGCCTTGTCGTTTTTGTGGTACAGGTTGTTCAGTACTTGTGGGTACACAGAATGGTCGAGTTGTGGCAACTCAGGGTGACCCTGAAGCGCCAGTGAACAAAGGCCTGAACTGTATTAAAGGCTACTTCCTATCTAAGATCATGTACGGTAAAGATCGCCTGCAAACACCTATGCTGCGTATGACAGACGGTAAGTTTGATAAAAATGGTGACTTTGCGCCGATCTCTTGGGATCAAGCGTTCGACATCATGGCTGAAAAATGGAAAGCCGCACTGAAAGAAAAAGGCCCAACAAGTGTGGGCATGTTCGGTTCTGGCCAGTGGACAGTAATGGAAGGTTACGCTGCATCGAAAATGATGAAAGCGGGCTTCCGTTCTAACAATATTGATCCCAATGCCCGCCACTGTATGGCATCGGCTGTAGGTGCGTTTATGCGTACTTTTGGTATCGATGAACCTATGGGTTGTTACGATGATTTTGAACACGCAGACTCATTCGTTCTGTGGGGTTCAAATATGGCTGAAATGCACCCTGTTTTGTGGACACGTATTACTGACCGCCGTCTAAGTCACCCTCATGTTAAAGTAAACGTGCTTTCTACTTATTATCACCGCTCATTCGAGTTGGCTGATAACGGTATGATTTTCGAGCCACAAACTGACCTTGTTATTGCGAACTACATTGCTAATTACATCATTCAAAACGATGCAGTTAACTGGGATTTCGTTAACAAGCACACGAACTTCAAACGCGCAGAAACTGACATCGGTTACGGTCTGCGTGATGAGCACCCGCTTCAACAAAAAGCGGCCCATGCTAACTCGGGCAAAATGCACGAGATGAACTTTGAAGAGTATAAAGCGTCTGTTGCTGAGTACACCCTAGAAAAAGCATCAACAATGTCAGGTGTTTCAGAAGCGAAACTACTTGAGATGGCAAAGCAATACGCGGATCCAAACACCAAAGTGATGTCACTATGGACTATGGGTATGAACCAACATACTCGCGGTGTGTGGATGAACAGCTTGGTGTACAACATTCACTTGCTAACAGGCAAAATTTCTAAGCCTGGTAACAGCCCATTTTCACTAACAGGCCAACCATCGGCTTGTGGTACAGCGCGTGAAGTGGGTACTTTCTCGCACCGTTTACCAGCAGATATGGTTGTTGCTAATCCTAAGCACCGTGCTATCGCGGAAGGTATTTGGAAGCTACCAGAAGGTACTATTCCACCAAAACCAGGTTACCACGCTGTTTTACAAGATCGCATGTTAAAAGACGGCAAGCTAAATGCTTACTGGGTAATGTGTAACAACAACATGCAAGCGGGTCCAAACATCAATGAAGAACGTCTACCGGGTTACCGTAACCCAGAGAACTTTATCGTATGTTCTGACCCATACCCAACGGCAACGGCGCAAGCATCTGATTTGATCCTACCAACAGCAATGTGGGTAGAAAAAGAAGGCGCTTACGGTAACGCAGAACGTCGTACACAAGTTTGGTACCAACAAGTAGAAGCACAAGGTGATGCGAAATCTGACCTTTGGCAGATCATGGAATTCTCTAAGCGCTTCAAAATTGAAGAAGTGTGGGGCGAAGAGCTATTAGCTCTGAAACCTGAGTACCGTGGCAAAACCATGTACGAAGTTTTGTTCCGTAACGGCCAAGTAGATAAGTTCCCACTATCTGAAGCGCAAGAACTGAACGATGATGCAAAAGCACAAGGCTACTACCTACAGAAAGGTCTTTTCGAAGAGTATGCAATGTTTGGTCGTGACCACGGGCATGATTTAGCACCATACGATGTTTACCACCAAGTGCGTGGTCTACGTTGGCCAGTTGTGAATGGTAAAGAAACACAATGGCGTTTTGCTGAAGGTTCGGATCCATACGTACCAGCAGGCGAAGGTTTCCGCTTCTATGGCCATGGTGATGGCAAAGCAAACATCATTTTTGCACCGTTTGAACCTGCACCTGAAATGCCAGATAAAGAATACGATATGTGGCTATGTACAGGCCGTGTTCTTGAGCATTGGCACACAGGTACTATGACACGTCGTGTACCTGAACTATACAAAGCTGTACCTGATGCAGTGTGTTATATCCACCCAGATGATGCACAAACTCGTGGATTGCGCCGTGGTGACGAAGTTAATCTTGCTTCTCGTCGTGGTGAAGTGCGTTGTCGCGTTGAAACGCGTGGTCGTAACCGTCCGCCAGTAGGCTTGGTTTTCGTACCGTTCTTTGATGCACGTGTTTTGGTGAACAAGTTGATTTTGGATGCAACTGATCCGCTGTCTAAACAGACAGATTACAAGAAGTGTCCAATCAAAATTACTAAAGTCGCGTAATTGATAAGCCAATCCTGCTTCTTGTCAGAGGCAGGATACTAGCTTCGAATTTAGCCATTATAGGCGGAGAAAAGAATGAAACGATTAATGCTTGCCCTTATGACGGTAGGGCTTTTTTTCACAGGTGTTGCGCACAGTGACGATGCTCAATATGAGCGCGGTATTGGTGGTGTTGAATCACTACGCGGTGCAAGTGAACTTGAAACAACGCGTCCTGCTGATGACTTTAAACGTTATCCGCGAGACCAAGGTGTGATTGATAGCGATTACGTTTATCAGCCACCACTTATTCCACATACTATTCGTAACTACGAAGTATCGTTGAATGCGAATAAATGTTTATCGTGCCATAGCTGGAAGAATGCAAAAGAAATGGGCGCAACAAAAATTAGTGTAACCCACTATGAAACACGTGAAGGCCAAGTGCTTTCAGATGTATCGCCTCGTCGTTACTTCTGTCAGCAGTGCCACGTTCCCCAAGCTGATGCTAAGCCTTTAGTTGGCAACACCTTCGAGCGTGTTGATGCATTACGCGACAGCGTGGAATAAAAGGGGCATTTATGAACATATTAAAGGCGTTTTGGCGCCGAATGACATCACCGAGTAAGGTGGCTGTTGGTTTAGTGTTGTTTATGGGTTTCATTGGTGGTTTGGCATTCTGGGGCGCGTTTAACACGGGTATGGAAGCGACAAACACTGAAGAGTTCTGTTCTGGTTGTCACGCACCGATTGTGAAAGAAATCCGTGAAACCGTTCACTACTCTAACCGTTCTGGCGTACGTGCTATTTGTTCTGACTGTCACGTACCACATAACTGGACTGATAAAATTGTACGTAAAGTACAGGCATCAAAAGAGCTTGTTGCATTTGCAATGGGAACCATAGGTACCGAAGAGAAATTCCAAGCACGTCGAGGCCATTTAGCGCATCGTGAATGGAAGCGCATGAAAAATAACGACTCGCAAGAGTGTCGTAACTGTCATAACTTCGATTACATGGATTTCTCAGAGCAAGGACCTCGTAGTGTTAAGCAACACTCGACAGCACTGGCTTCAGGCGATAAAACATGTGTAGACTGTCATAAAGGTATTGCACATAAACTGCCTGACATGAAAGATGTCGAAGGTTGGTAATAACTAAGGGGTAAATGAGCGATGAGTACTTTAGAGTCGATTATCTGGCACGTACTTGGTTATGCTGCAATGCCTGTAATCATCTTATCTGGCTTTGCTGCTGTAGCTGTCATTTCTATCGGGTTGCTGTCTTTGGGTAAAGACAAAAACATTTAATAGAATGGCAATAATCAAGCTAAGTATTAAACCACGTCGGTAGCGGCGTGGTTTTTTTATGAGACAAAATCGTATGGCTGTCAGTGAGCGGGCCTATACGCCTACTGGGGCTGAATTGTCGATACGCGCTTCACCAGCCCGATGATAAGTAGCATGGCCCACACTGTATAAATGGGCAGCCACTCTATGATTAAGTGGGCAATGTTTGAAGATTCTTGGCTAAACCAAATTTCACCTAAATGCAGCGTAGCCATGAGCAATAAGCCAAGGAAGCTAAAGATAAGAAATGTTGGTCTGTCCATGATCTTCTCCATCAAGTATGTCGATGGATATACTATAGATCTAAATGAGAATTATTACCAACTTGATTTTTGGCTTTCTCCCTTCTGTGATCGATCTCCACTCACTCTACGGTGCGATCAGCTTCGCTTCGAGCAGCTGTTGTCGAAAAGCCTCTGCTCGTTCGCGGTTAACCCCAAAATCCGAGTAACCTGTTCGGGATTCTGATCGAACTTCAAGCATGTCACCGTTTTGATGAACTTCAAAGTCATCAACAAATTTGAATACGCTACTGACACACTCAACACGAATATACCGTTCAGCGCGCTCACCCAGTCGAGCACCAGGAAGGGCTAAGGCAACTTGTTCAATTTGCGGCCAACTATCTAGACCCGCTTCAGATAGGTTGAAAGCGTCAAGGCTGTACTCAGCACGTTCATCGATGGTTGAGACGCAATTAGGCTTATCATTGCAGGGTAAGCCCGTACGATTCGCTATATTGACGCTATCAGCATTTGAGCAACCGAATAGCATTATAGAAAGAGAGAATAGCGGGAGTCGAATTAGATGTTTATTCATACTTATCCTTGTAATGATTCGGCAATAACTTATGTGATAGCTCAGCGAGTGAGTAAGCCTGAGTACCTTTCACTTATCCTACCGTAGCAGATAGAACGCAAAGCCACCCCATGAAGCGAACAGTAGGGCCCATGGTAACCAATGTTGCTTATATTCAATATGTGACGTGATTGAAGTCTCTTCTTGTGTGGCTTCTGATTTGTTACTGCTTTTAGTTTGCTTCTTCTTTAACTTATCACGTTCGCGTGCTTTTGATTTCTGTTGTTTTTTATACAGTTCAATACCTTTTTGGACGCCTTGTGCTATCAGTTTTGTCTGTTCTTTGGTTTGACCTGTCTTTTGCGTTGCGCGCGCAATTTTCATAGCTTCATCTTGCGTCTCTTGTGACGGTGCTTGGTGTTGTTTTGAATTAGACATTTAAATCCATAAGGTTAGGCTGCATTTCCATTGATTATACGTGAATTTCAGGCAGAAATGTTATGGACTATTTTGTAT
>NZ_NOIF01000063.1 GCF_002265265.1 Photobacterium sanguinicancri | reverse complement strand
GGCTCGGAGTTGTGTATAAGAGTCAGGTGGTAATACCTTTAGATTGGTTATTTGTATGTTACTTTTTTCGAAAAGTAGTGGTTATAAAATACTAGCTAAGGCTGTGTTTGTTCTCGCTGTGTTTAATATTAATGAACCACTATTATTCGGTATCCCGATCATTTTCAACCCTATTATGTTAGTGCCATTTATATTAGTGCCACAAGTTAGCCTTATTATTGCATATCTTGCTTTCTGGGCTGGTTGGGTGGAACCGATAAATGAGGTTAATAGCTGGCTGTTGCCACCTTTATTAAGCGGTTATTTATCAACGGGCGGAACAGCTGGTGGCGTCATATTGCAAGTTGTCATTTTAGTGGTGGGTGTGGCCATGTATTATCCATTTTTCAAAGTAATGGATACACGTAGCGAAGGAATTGACGTTACACGCATCTTTAATCGACGCTTTTTTGTTAATAGTGATATGGCAGTTAAATCTAAGTTAGCTAGTTTCATCCCTTCTATGCAAAGTAACTTACAAGCGCAACGTGATGTAGAAAGGCTAAATGCAGAAGGTGAAATGATTCTGTATTATCAGCCACAAGTTGATGTAAAAGATGGCCAGATAGTCGGTATGGAAGCCCTGTTACGTTATCGGACCCGCAATGGTGACATACTACCACCGACGTTTATTCAATCCTTCTCACAGCTTCAGATGATGCCTGAACTTGATTATTGGGTGATCGAACAAGCAATACAAGCAACGTCACCTTATCGCCGTCGGCCTGGTTTTTTACTGTCGATCAATGTGTCATCAGATACAATTCTGACAAAAGGCTTTGTAAAATATCTCGATAAACTGATCATTGGTAGCTCTTTAAAACATGAGCAGATTGAGATTGAAATTACAGAAGAACTGCTCGTCTCTGATGAAGTAATGACAGCCGGAGTGATAAACCAACTAAGAACTTTAGGTGTATCGGTTGCCTTGGACGATTTTGGTACCGGTTTTTCTTCTTTAGCATACTTATCACGGTACGACTTCGACAAGATTAAGGTTGATCGCTCTCTGGTCCAGAAATTGGATACAGCAAGGGGCAAAGAGTTACTTCGTATTGTTGTTGAGCTTGGTAAAGTTACCAATGCTAAATTGGTTGTTGAAGGCGTAGAAACACACGAAGAGCTTCAATATATATCCTCCTTAGGTGTGCGCTATGTTCAAGGGTTCTATTATTACAAAGCGATGCCACTTGATAATATAGTAACCTTAATGGACACTGAAATAGTGGGAGTTTAATAGTAAATAAATTGAACTAATTGATTCTGAATGAGCGTTGAATATATACAATCTAATCTCACGTGGATGTTAATATTCAACGTCCGTTAAGTTTCACTTGCTACTCTTATTATGTAACAAAAATTCAATTTTGATATTATTAGTTGTCAATCTGTAACAGGGAGTATTCTATATTCGAGACTGTTGTAGATATTGACTCTTTAATTAAGGTGGTTTTATGAAAAAACTATTAGCTTCCGTATTCTTGTTTTCACTCTTCTCTACTAGCGTAATGGCAAATGACGTTCAGGGTGAGCAAACGGAAAATATTAACCCGACTATTTGTGCATCTGCTCAGTTGAATAAAGATAGCAATAATATGGACGGGAGCGATGTTGCAAACTATTTGTCATGTAAACGTAATAATATGATTGAAGAATAACATGATATTTTATCAGTACAGAAGGGTAGGCTTGAGTGTTTACCCTTCATGTCATCTTTATAATTCAAATGATTAGCTTCGACGTCTTGTGTTCATTAGCGTATTTTTGACGCTGAAATTTATTTTACAGAATGGCGCTAAATAAGGTAAAGTCTGCGCCTATTTGTAAAATGAGTTATGACTTATGTCTCGTACGATTCTTTATACCTATAAGAAGCAGGAAAAAACACTGACGTTTTCATACGATCAGTACCGCACGATTCAAGAAGCGGTTGCTGCTGAAGAAGGTATTGATTTAACAGCTTTTCTTAAAATGGAGCAGCAAGTAGAAGCGGTTTCAAAATCAGCGAAAGCAGCGAAAGATTACCGTGATAACTACTTTAAAAAGCTAGGTTTTGGCCGTATTACGCTGGCACAAAAAGAAAACCGCGGTGTTGGTCATAAATAATCACGACCTATGAGTGGTGGGGTAGTTGCAGGGCAATTACCCACATTCTTTACGCATAATCTGCAAACCATCTTCAAAACAATGTTCCCATGCATCTCTAACGGTTTCACTGAAGTCAGGATCGCAGATCGCGACGGCCTCTAGTAAACACATGAACCAAATCGTTAAGTCATCTTCACTGATACCAAGCCCATTTTTGCCATGGCGTAATGCGTAGACTTTTACACTTGCCCGAGCAGAATCAGAAGTAGATGCCAACATAATGATCATTAATGATGCCTTCATCATGGTCATTTGCTTTTTCATATCGACACCATCAAACATACTCTTGAACTTTTCACCTTTTTCAAAAAATTTATCATAAAAGATTTCAAGAAAGGCTTCGTTACGATTGCATCGTTCGTAACTGTCGTTAAACATCTGATTAAAATCCATATTTTTACCTAATACATTAGGAGGTAACAAAATCATGACTGTTGACTATAAAGGTATTGGGTAAAAGCATGAGTTGCGAATTCAATAGTGAATACTGTGACGGATATATGATAGTGAGCGAGAAAGGTGAGTGTTATGAATGCTATAACTGTAATTTAAAATAATAAATGTGGATGTTACCTGAACCGAAGATTGCATCGGCTCAGGTAGAACAATCGGTATTAGGCTTGTAAGCGTTTGCTTCGTTTAAACATTCTTAATATAGCTTCTAGTGTACACAATAGTAACCCTAGCCAAATAAGGCCAAAGCTGACCGCTTTCACGCCATCAAATATTTCATTGAATAAAAGTACAGCTAACAAGAATTGCAAGCTTGGCTCGATGTATTGCATTAAACCAACCATCGTCAGGCTGGTGCGGTTAATTGCTAAGGCGAAAAAGACCAAAGGTGCCAATGTTACAGGTGCTGATCCGATATAGAGTAATTGCGTACCAAAATCTGCACTTAATGCTGTGCTTGTGCCCTGACTGTAACCCCATAACAAATACAGGATGGCAAAAGGTGCGAGTATTGCAGACTCTAAAGTGACAGATGTCATGGCATCAAAACGGATATTTTTCTTACATAAACCATAGAGTGCGAAGAAGCTGCCCATGATTAGGGATATCCAAGGCAATTCACCGTAATGCCATACTTGATAGGCAATCCCTAGCACACCCAATACGACAGCCATCATTTGTGCGAGAGACAAGCGCTCTTTCAAGAAGATCACAGCTAACGCAATGGCAAATAAAGGGTTAATGAAAAAACCTAGGCTAGCGGCTAGTACTTGCCCGTGGGTCATCGCCCAAGTGAATGCATACCAAGACACGCACATAATTAAACCAGCAATGACAGTCATGATGAGCGATCGTTTATCTTGCCAAACAGAAGATAATGATGGCAAAGGCTGGCGCAATACCCAACAGATTAACAGCATAGATGGCACGGAAAATATAATACGTAGAGCGAGTAAATCGTTAATATCCGCACCTGGCAGATATTGGTAATACAAAGGCAGTAAGCCCCATAGCACAAACGAGAAAGCGGCTAGTGCATTACCCGCACGTTGAGATTGCATGAGTAAACCATAATAATAAAGTAGTCAGGAATTATGCGATTTTGTCATTAAAGTGCATTTTCGAGAAGCTATTTATCATACATTTTGATGAAAAATAATCAGTTTTCGGATTACTTTTTTAATGCCGTCACTGTATAGACAGTCCAATAACGTTGTTCGCCAGTTAACTGAGAAGAGCGTTCTCTTTTTTCTTGCCAGGCGATGACATAGAATCCCTCTAGTAAGTCTTCTATCTCTTCTTTGGTATGGGTAAGAATCGGTAATTTTTCATCGATTCCGATGTCATCTTTGCCAATAAAATGCCCGCAAAAAATACCGCCGCTAAATAGACTTTTCACCATATTTTTCCAAAAAATAGCAAACTCATTGGGTTCACTATAGAACAAGCAGGCACTTGCATTGACTAGGTGAGATCTGGGGAAGTGGTATTCACCGAAAGAGCTGATTTTGACGTCAAGCATAGGGTTTGATGCCGCTAAGCTGTGTTGTGCCAATTTTTCGATTGTGGGTAAGTCTTTATCAAAAGCATAAACTTGAAAACCTTGTTCAAGCAAATACAAAGCATCACGTCCTGCGCCGCAGCCACAATCAACAGCAATATTCATTGATTGCCGCTCGCCAAGAAATTGATTTGCTTCAACTACGTGTGAACGTGGTGGAAGTAATGATTGCGTGTTGAGGTAGCTCAACCAGTCGACCGTAGCCATAACTCGCCTTGTTGTGACCAAAATGCTCACTAAGTATAACGACTAGCTAAGGCCATGATTGCTCACTTTTTGGACATAAGGTGCTAGTTGCAAAATTTGGTCATAATAACTTCACGTTTTACTCGTAATTTTTGATAAAATAAGCTTCAATCATCGCCAATTTGGCAACGAACAGTAGAGAGAAAATTATGACCAAGTTAACGTCGGATATCCAAGCTAATCAGGATCTATTCGTGACTGAAAGCCAAGAGACACGTTTTGTTTGGGGTCTTTGTAATGAAGAAGGTGATTGGCTAGCCGTTGACTCTTCTGAATTCGAAAACTCAGAAGTAATGCCATTTTGGTCAAACAAAGAAGATGCACAGACTCATTGTGTTGATGAGTGGGCTGAATTCCGCGTTGCAGAATTACCGCTAGATATCTTTGTTGAAGACTGGATGATCACTCTTGCTGAAGATGGTGTTCTAGTGGGTCTTAACTGGACTGATCAACTTGAAGGTGGCGAAAAAGAGCCATCTGATGTTGTAAAGCTTTACATCTAATTAGCGCACCTTGTTAATAGCGGTATGCTAGTGACATTGTACATGCTCTAAGACCCAAACGGTTCTGAAGTGATTCAGAACCGTTTTTGTTTCAATAATAATTAGAGTGGTAGAAGCGGTATTACTCATAGGGCTATGAAAGTGATGGCTTAGGGGATGTTCTTGATTGATATTGAGCATAGTAATAACGACCATATTGATAGCTCACCCAAGCAACCAGTCCTGTCGCCACTGTGATTTCTAATAAACCGAGCTTTTCTAGCCATGCCCACTGTGGAAAATCTTCAATCAAAAACTGCTTTAAACGCTCACTTGCAACGGCGCTGATCACTGACGGAAAGGTCACAGCGGCAAGCGAGGGTTGAAAGCGCTGCTTTAATAAGTCGAAATAGCATAAGTACACCAGAATAGTCATGGTGATCCCCACGCCAGCGAGAGCTCCAGTTAAAATCAGATCGGGTTCTTGTACGTTCAGTAGATATGCAGCGAGAGATAAATTTACCGGGGCAGCCATGATAGCCAGCGTTGGGCGTGCCTTTCTTGGTAAGCGACCAGCAAAGCACAAACGGTAGAGTACAACGGGTAACATAATGAAATATAGGGTAATGCAAATGTCTGTCATGGCTAGCGAGAAGGTGTGATGGCCAATCTGCACGCCTGCTAATGTGCCGCTAATTGCCCCAACTGGGTATAAAAACCAGCTCGGGTACATGTGGATCAAGCGGAAATTACGCAACTGAAAATAAAAGAAGCACACCAGCATGACAAAGTGGAGTGATAGTGCTGGATACCAGAGTAATCGGGCGCTATAGATATGGATTGATGACAAATAATCAGCGAGCACCAACAGCGTCATTGTCATTGGTGCCATTAAACTGCCATAGAGCGGGTGTTTTAAATCTTGAAGAAATAAGCTTGGGTTGAGTAAATACTTTAATAGAACGGGACAGAGTAAACATGCACCTATAAAGGCAAAAACACTGCGTAGGGCATGTGAATAGTCAGGTATAAATAAAGACCAAGCAAGGCCTAGGCCCGTCGTACCAAGAGCGAGTGCCGCCTGTGCGGTAGGAATGCGTTGTAATCGGTACCCCAAACGTGCCATTTATGCTGTATTACCTGGTAAAGATGAAAAGATTTTGACGATATTTTACACTAGATACGGCGTTAAATTCATGCGGTAATCGGCAATAATTGCTTTTTATAAGGTATTTCAATTGCTTAAAATTGCCTTTTTCAAAAGGTGATCAAAGCCGTAAAAAAGCATTATTTAATTTGCTAAAAGCCAGATTTATGACCATATTTATAGTGAACCTGCAATGAGTTGTTTCTTAGCGTTTCGGAGGAAAGCTGTTTTAATCTGTCTCAAGGGTGTGGGTTCGGATGTAAAGAGTGGAAAATGTACTCTTGCATCGTCAAATGCATCAGTAGTGATTTAGCTGATACATTACAATTTGGATAGCAACAAAAAACCAAAATACTTCTTCGCTAAATTATAGCGCTCGATCAACGATTAACGTTACGAGCACGGCAAACTCAACGTAGTGAGTGGCGAAGCCTGATATAAAGTTACATTTGTTACAAGAGACATAGCAACATAGCTCCACGTACAATGTTACATGAGTCAAGATGTACAATGTTACCGTACACGAAACATGATAGACAGTAACAAAGTAGAGTAACAAATGGCCTTGAGTGTACTTTAACTAGGTAGACTAAGGATCAAAACACACAAGCCGCACTGCAATGGTGCGGCTTTTCTATTTAGAGCATTATAAAATCAAATCCGATTCTATCACTAAGAATTCGTGCATGTGGCTGTTAATGTGTGGCTATCATAAGCAACAAAGGTGTTTCTACTTTGTGTTTTGGCATGATAGAGGGCCTCGTCTGCATACTGAATCAAACCATTTATATCCATTTCATCAGTATTGCAGTGCCAGCAGTAGCCACCAATAGAGAGGGTGATGGTTGAAGCGCATTTTGACGCTTGATGCGGAATAGAGAGTTGTTCAACAGAGTGCTGTACTTTCTGTACTTTATGGTGACTTGCTTCAAGTGATTGCCCATATAGCATGACGAGAAATTCATCACCACCGAAGCGGAATACGTAGTCATCATTTCCTGAAAACTCGCGTTTGAATATTTCAGAAAGTTGAACAAGTACCCTGTCACCTTCGTGATGACCATAGTAGTCGTTATAACCTTTGTAAAAATCAATATCGATCATTAGGCAGGTGATTGGCTGGGTTAAGAGCCTCGCTTTGTGCAATAACTGCGGAACCACTTTCTCTAATTCATAACGGTTGAGTAATTGTGTTAGTGGATCTTGTCGTGACAAGGTATCTAGCTTGTGATTAATGATTTCAAGCTCTAGCTGCTGTTTCTGCAGTACTTGTGTTTGACGCTGGTTCTCAAGTGAGACTGCAATAAAACTGGCGAGCTGCTCGGCAAGATCACAGTGATAACTTTGGTAAAGGTAGGCGGTTCTGTGCTCTAAAAAGAGCGCACCAATCGTTTTATTATTTAAGTTTATGGGTGTCACGATTGCAGACTGGTTACGTTCGCCATCACCAAAGTACATCTGTCGATCTAAATGGGTGAGGTTTATATAAGTCGAAACTTCTTTCTCTGAGCTGGTATTTAAGAGTAGCGTTTTTTGGTGGCGAATACTGTAAGCACCTAAACTTGAAGTATTTTCGCAGCTAATTGTAAATGGCGTGATGAGCTTACTGTTTTCAATGAAGTGGTTGTAATTAAGCACTTGCTTATCTTCATTATAAAGAGCAATTCCGAAGACATGAATTGGGATGATTTTGTTTATTTGATTATATACATCAAGCAGGCAGTCATTGAGGCTATTCACGGTGGCGATATTTTGACCAATCTGTGTGATGATCTTCAAATTACTGTGTAACATTTGCAGTGAGCTATGTTCGCGCTTTTGTGCGCCGAGTTTAAGAATACTTTCTATATATTCTGTCTCATTGCTGGTTGCACGTTTCAATTCTTGGTTGGCAAGATCAGCCTGTTTCACAATGGCTTCTTTTTCAAGTTCGGCTTCACCATGTTGTTGGTGAATTTCAGCCTCTAGCCTAAATAGCTTAATTCTTAGCTGATAGTTTTGTTCTTGATGAATGAGTAGTTGTGCTTGATGGCATCGCTCTAAAGATAAATCAAGTTCGTCCGATGCTTGTAAGAGTAGGGCGTAATGATACAAATTGTCACTGCGGCCCATGTATTCGTATGTTTCTAGAAAACAAAGATCAGCTTTACGGTAGTAATGCACAGCGGTGCTATCTTCACCTTTTAATGTGAGTAATCGTGCTTTGTATGCATATGCAAACCCCTTAGAACGGGAACAATCAAGTGCTTGGGCAATATCGATACTTCGTTCTATATGAATGAATGCATTGTCCAAGCAACCTAAATGTCCTTCAGCCAATGCAATATTATCAAGCGCAAGCGTTAAACAACTTTGCTCATTATTTGCTTCTGCAACTTCAACTGCTTTTAGGCAATATTGCTTTACTCGTTCAAAATCACCAAGTGACAGATAGGTATCACCGACATTGAGGTTGAGCAATAATTTTAAATTCTCGTCTTCAATAGTGTTATTTTGCCGGGCTGCAAGAAAATGCTTCAAGGCTTGGTGATATTGACCGATAAGAGAATAAATTGTCCCCAGATGAACATCGCAATACAGGTGTAATACCATATTGCTATTAGAGCTGCAGAGGATCTGGCAATGGATGAAGTATGGAATAGCCTTCTCAATAGTATGGCTACGATAAATATCGTAAGCATTTAAAAAGCTACTGTATTCACCTGGTAGCTGGATACTTTCAGCTGAAATCATTTGGTTAATTTCTGCACGCAGCAGCTTAACAGCATCATGCTTTGTTGATTGCTGAAGACGTGTCAGTTTTGTAAGAATGAGAGAAAGTGTACGAGCTTTACTCATGATACCAATCCATGCAGATGAATATACCCTGCCCCATACAGGATGACATATTGTAATAAAGAGAGACAGACAATAGTATATTTAATTATTAATATTGTTGTATTTATTAATAATTTAACCTTATTCACAAAGTATATATTGCTTCCATATGTGCGTAACAAATATTGCAACAATAAGTTGTATATGTGATCTGTATTTATACTACTGACTGCCTATTGGCTGGATTGGTATACTGAGTGGCTGTTAAATAAGCATATGATTTTTAATCTGAACTTAATGCTTTACAGGCTGAGAGTCGGGCAGTATTATACGCCGCATGGAGAGATGGCTGAGTGGTCGAAAGCACCGGTCTTGAAAACCGGCGGCGGTTTATCCCGTCCTAGGGTTCAAATCCCTATCTCTCCGCCATATTAAAGAAAGGCGCTAATTTATTAGCGCCTTTTTTACGTTTGAGCGAGCGTGAAAAGGGCTGGTACTTAATCAGCGATACCCAAAGCGCTCCACAACATTCAAAGAAACCGCTGAAATTTCAGCGGTTTTTTTTCGTCTGAATTTTATGAATTAGAGCTAGGTTGAAGAACTCTAGAGCAGGGTTCACTTGAGCGAAGCGAAAGCACATTGCCCGTGCCGCGAGCTTACGGGCAGTAAACGTCTATCTTTCCGCCATATTCAGAGAAGCCCAGCAGAAATTATGTTTTTTTGTTTGTAGAGCCAAGTCATATAAGCTTATGTACCTAATATTATAGCCGTAATTTCGCTTCTAAATGTGATTTATCAAGCATATAGTCACGATTGTTCATATAAGGAGTGGTTATGGCTAAGTATCAGTTTTTCTGCAAAGGTGACAACGAAAAGGCATTTACGTTTTTAAACCCTGAATCAGACACTTTCTTAGAAGAAAAAGATCAATTACTTGAGCAAGGCTTTGAGGTAGAAGGGGACTATATTTACGCTGATACACAAGAAGAGGCGATAGAGAAGTTTAAATCTAACTTTGTTTATTTAACGCAAGAGTATGCAGCGTCAACTGGTGCTGGCGGGGTTTATTTCTTATTTTCTGAAGCTTATAAATACCTAAAGGGTGTGGTTAAGAAGTAGCAAGTACGCCCTGACTGAAGATTGATCTTACTTGTTTTTTATTCGAAAGAAAAAGCCCTAGAACTAGGTCCTAGGGCTTTGCTGTTCTTAATCTAGATTTAGTTAAACCCGTGCAGGCTTATTCCCAATCTAGGATTACTTTACCTGATTGACCAGAGCGCATAGCATCGAAGCCTGCTTGGAAATCATCAATTTTATAGTGGTGAGTGATGATAGGTGTTAGGTCTAGGCCTGATTGGATCAAGCTTGCCATTTTGTACCACGTTTCAAACATTTCACGACCGTAGATACCTTTGATCACCAAGCCTTTGAAGATAACTTGGTTCCAGTCGATACCCATGTCTGATGGTGGAATACCTAGCAGGGCAATCTTACCACCGTGGTTCATGCTGGTTAGCATGCTGTTGAATGCTGATGGGTTACCAGACATTTCAAGACCCACATCGAAACCTTCAGTCATGCCAAGGTCTGACATTACGTCTTCTAACTTCTCGTTTGCTACGTTAACTGCGCGTGTTACGCCCATTTCACGAGCAAGACCAAGACGATATTCGTTCACATCAGTGATAACAACATGACGCGCACCAACGTGGCGTGCAACAGCAGCAGCCATGATACCGATAGGACCAGCACCTGTGATTAGTACGTCTTCACCCACAAGATCGAAAGACAGTGCAGTGTGAACAGCATTACCAAACGGGTCAAAGATCGACGCTAGATCGTCAGAAATTTCAGCAGGGATCTTGAATGCGTTGAACGCAGGGATAACCAAGAACTCAGAGAAAGCACCAGTACGGTTTACACCAACACCGGTTGTGTTACGGCAAAGGTGAGTACGGCCGCCACGACAGTTACGGCAGTGACCACATGTGATGTGACCTTCACCTGAAACACGGTCGCCAATGTTGAAGCCGCGAACTTCTTGACCAATACCAACAACTTCACCTACGTACTCATGGCCTACAACCATAGGTACTGGAATTGTTTTTTGTGACCATTCATCCCAGTTGTAGATATGAACGTCAGTACCACAGATAGCTGTTTTCTTGATGCGAATAAGCAGATCGTTATGACCCATTTCAGGTTTTTCAACCTCGGTCATCCAAATGCCTTCTTCTGGCTTCAATTTAGACAGAGCTTTAATTTTCATGTTATTTCCCTTACTACTATCTGTGATTATTTAATGATTGCCATATCGCGGCCAACTTCGATGAACGCATCAATTGCGCGATCAAGCTGTTCACGAGTATGTGCTGCAGACATTTGGGTACGAATACGTGCCTGGCCTTTAGGAACTACTGGGAAAGAGAAACCTACAACGTAGATACCTTTCGCAAGTGAACGCTCTGCGAATTCTGCCGCGACTTTTGCATCACCTAGCATGATTGGAATGATCGCGTGATCAGCACCGCCCATAGTGAAGCCAGCCGCTTCCATGCGAGTACGGAAGTGTGCTGAGTTTTCCCAAAGTTGGGTGCGAAGATCGCCAGACTCAGCAAGCAAATCAAGTACACGAATTGAAGCTGAAACGATTGCAGGAGCAACTGAGTTAGAGAATAGGTATGGACGAGAGCGCTGACGTAGCCAGTCGATTACTTCTTTTTTGCCTGCTGTGTAGCCGCCTGAAGCGCCACCCATAGCTTTACCTAGCGTACCTGTAATGATATCGATACGGTCGATAACATTGTGGTATTCATGTGTACCGGCACCGTTTTCGCCCATGAAGCCCACAGCGTGAGAATCATCAACCATAACGAGTGCACCGTGCTTTTCTGCAAGGTCACAAATAGCAGGAAGGTTTGCAACAACGCCGTCCATAGAGAACACGCCATCAGTTACGATTAAAGTGTGGCGTGCGCCAGCTTCTTTTGCCGCAATCAATTGTTGCTCTAGCTCTTCCATGTTGTTGTTCGAGTAACGGAAGCGCATTGCTTTACATAAACGAACACCATCAATGATAGAGGCATGGTTTAGTGCATCAGAAATGATTGCGTCTTCTTGACCAAGAATGGTTTCAAAAAGGCCAGCATTAGCATCAAAGCATGATGTGTAAAGGATAGTGTCTTCTTTACCTAGGAAAGTAGAAAGCTTTTCTTCAAGCACTTTATGTGAGTCTTGTGTACCACAAATAAAGCGCACAGATGCCATACCAAAACCGTGCTCATCCATGCCTGCTTTCGCTGCTTTTACAAGCTCAGGGTGGTTTGCAAGGCCAAGGTAGTTGTTAGCACAGAAGTTTAATACTTCTTCACCAGTAGAGATTGAAACGGCTGCTTTTTGAGCTGAAGTAATGATGCGCTCAGATTTGTATAAACCTTCACTTTTTACTTCTTCAATTTGATTCTGGATCTGTTGATAGAATGCAGTGGACATAATCCAATTCCTTCCTAGTCATTATAGTAGTAACGTCCTGGTCGTTACTGTGTTGTAGGGACAGCTGTAAATGCTAATTATCAGCGTTCATTAGCTATTCCCTCATTGTAATTGATTGCCATTAAGAGGATTATCCCTCAAGATGGAAAAACATTAATGAATCTAAGGCACAAATAAAAATGTGTACTGAGACATAGAGCACAGAACATCATGATTAGTACCAAACTCATCGCGTTATTACCGGATTTAGCCGCTTTTATTCTAGTTGTGAATGAGGGGAGTTTTACTGCTGCAGCAAAAAAGTTGAACGTAACGCCATCGGCTTTGAGCAAACTGATCACGCGTTTAGAGAAAGCATTGTCAGTAAAATTGTTTGAACGTACTACGCGTAAGCTGATTATCACCCAGTCTGGACAGCGGGTGTATGATCAAAGTGTTGTGATGGTGAATGCAGCACAGCAAGCGGTAGAATTATCGACCTCTGATCATACTGAACCTGCGGGATCGATAACCGTTGCAGCACCTGAGGCCTTTTTAAATTCAGTATTACAGCCTTTTGTTGTGCCGTTCTTAAAACGCTATCCAGAAATTCAATTAAAGCTGCGAGCCGCCGATGGGGATATTGATTTGTTTAAACACAATGTCGATGTTGCTTTTAAGCTGACAGATAAGCCTGATGAAAATCTAGTGCTGAAAGAAATTGGGAAAACCAACCTTGTGTTGTGCGCAAGCCCTGCATACGTAGAAGCAAAAGGGCTCCCCAGCCATCCGACTGACTTAGCTGATCATGATTGTTTGTACCTTGCGGAAACTGAGCGGGATCATATTTGGGATTTCTTGAAAGACGATGAGTTTCATACTGTCGCGGTTAGTGGCCGTTATGCTGTTAACCACTCTCAGATGCGATTGAATGGGGTGAAGAATGCATTGGGTATCGGTATTTTCCACGGTTTTGTTATTGCCGATGCTTTAGCTGATGGATCTGTGGTGCCTATTCTAGAAGACTGGACAATCAAGAGTAACTATCATGGGGCAATTGCAATGCAGTACCCACAAACGAAATACATGCCAGCTCGTTTGCGGGTATTTATTGATTACATGACAGAGCATTTGCCGTTGTAAAAAGGCAGTGTGCTTTTATATCAATAGACTTTCGCGGGTTACTACATATCTAATACGATTTTGCCTACTGCTTTACCTGATTCTAAATGTTGATGCGCTTGAGCCACTTGCCAGATTGAAAAACGTTTTTGGTCCAGCAGCGGTTTGATCTCGCCATCATCTACTAGCTTTGCAACTTTTGCTAATATTTGGCCATGGCTAGCGCGGTTTTTACCGTGCACCAGTGGGATCAGCATCAGTATACTGTGGAAGCTTAAGCTTTTTAGTGCCACTTGCAGGACATCAGCAATCGGTAGGGTGGTCGCAACAGCGCCATTAAATCGGGCAGCTTCAAAACTACGCTGAATGTTATCGCCAGCAACGGTATCAAATATAGCGTCGAATCCTTCTCCATCTGTGTATTGTTCGACGTAATCAGCAACACTTGATTGGGTAAAATCAATAATGTTATCGGCACCAAGTTGTTGTGCTATCGCTAAGTTTTGAGGAGCTGATGTCGCTGAAACGTTCGCGCCAAAATGTTTAGCAAGCTGAATAGCAATATGGCCGACACCACCTGTTGCACCGTGGATAAGCACATTATCATTGGTTTTGATTTTTAGTTTATCGTGTAGCGCTTCCCAGGCTGTAATCGACACTAACGGGAGCGCAGCGGCTTCACGCATTGACAGTGTTTTCGGTTTTAATGCGATTAAATCTGCGTCTACTAACATATATTCGGCAAGTGCACCGTCTGTACCTGCGATACCACCTGCGCAGCCATACACCTCATCGCCAACATTAAACTGAGTAACACCTTCACCTACCTGGGTGACGATACCTGCTACATCACCATGCAAGATACTTGGCAAGTTTTCAGACCAAGGCGTATCGCTAGAGCGAAGCATGGTATCTAGTGGGTTAACACTGGTCGCCTTCACTTCAAGAATAAGGTGACCGGGCTTTACACTTGGTGTTGGGTAATCGACTTGTTGGAATACGTCGCTAGCGCCTAATGTGTGAACAACCATCGCTTTCATAATATTTGCCTTGTAGATAATTTGTTTCGTTTCGATGGCGGCCATCATACGTTTTGCACAAAAAACAAAAATATAGCTACGAGCAAGTCTGTTTTGCTTTTTAAGCAATAAAAGGGTAGTTTTTCCTGAATATAGACATAAATCTACGGTATTAAGATGATCACTCGGCTTCAATATTTCAATTGCGTAGTAGAAACGGGCAGTATTTCGGAGGCCAGCCGCCTGTTTGATATTCAGCCATCTTCTGTTTCTCGTCAGTTGGTTGCATTGGAGGCTGAACTGGGCGTGCGGTTATTAAACAGAACCACACGAAGTGTGGGATTAACAGAAGCAGGGCAGACGTTCTATCGCTATTCTCAGCGTGTAGTTGCTGAACTTGAGGAAGCAAAAAAAGCCGTTAATGATCTTCAAGAAAGCCCAAGAGGGCACTTAAAAGTCAGTATGACGGTAGGTTTTGGTGAGTGTGTTGTGCTTCCTTTATTACCTAAGTTTCGTCAACAATATCCAGAGATAAACGTAGAACTTGAATTAACAGAACGTGTTGTTGATTTTGTTGACGAAAATATAGATATAGCCATTCGCAGTGGGCGCTTGCCTGATTCCAATTTAATTGCGAAACGCCTAGCCGATAATAACTTCTTGCTGTGTGCGTCACCCGAATATTTATCGGGGAAACGGGATCTTCAATCACCGACACAATTAGCTGATTTTGACTGTATTCGCTATGGTTACGCAGGGTGGCGGGATTGGTTTTTAATGGACGGTGGCTCACCAACGCGGTTGCAAATAAACCCTAACTTAACGATAAATACGGTTAATGGGCAGAAGCAGTTGGTATTAAATCATGCAGGATTAGCATTATTACCATTATGGGCAGTGCATGATGAGTTACGTAAGGGCACTGTGATTCAAGTATTGCCAGATTTTGTTTTTAGTCCTTACGACGTAATGAGTTCTACCTATGCACTTTATTTAAAACGTGAGTTAGTTTCTCCTAAAATACGGGTGTTCATTGATTTTATTAGCCAGCATATCAATGGGTAATGTGTGGCTCAATGGTGGAATAAGTTGGCATTACGATTAATCCATTAAGACCTGCTTATTTGTTTTTAATGGATTAAATATTCATCTGTTTGTTATGGGGTAATTTTATATTTCAATATTTGGCATAAGCATCACAGTTGGTATCAATTAATTATTATTATCAACAGAAAATGGTCGCTATAAGCAATATAGTGCGATGCTATATACGGTGATTTAGCTTTCCCTGATACCTGTAGATAGTTTAATTCATTGCATAATCCATTGTGGCACAATTATGATGCGAGCCTATTTATGAATAAAATGATAATACCGCTAACTTTCCTCTTTACTACCACGCTAACAGCGACTGCGGTAACAGCAAATGATGTTCCTGTTACGCCAGAAAGTATTTCTTATGCGCAAGTTCAAAGTATTCAAGGTGCAGAAACCTATACTTACGTAAAGTGTTGGTATCGTCCAGATACAACTCATGATGATGTGGCAACAACATGGGAGTGGGCATTAGATGCAAATGGTGATTATTTTACGCTGCCAGGTTATTGGTACTCTTCTGTCTCATTTAAAAACATGTTTTATACTGATACCCCGCAATCTGTAATTAAAGCGCGTTGTGACAGTACGTTAGGTGTGACGCATGATACAGCGGACATGACGTATTTTGCTGCAGATACAAGAATGTCTTATAACCATTCAGTTTGGACTAACGACAGTGCTGAACAGCTTGATACGATTAATAAAATCATCAGTTTTGGTGACAGTATTTCAGATACGGGTAATTTATATAATGGTTCTCAGTGGATTTTCCCGAATCGGAATGCATGGTTCTTAGGGCATTTCTCCAATGGATTTGTCTGGACTGAGTATTTAGCAGAATCGAAGGATTTGCCACTTTATACTTGGGCTGTTGGTGGCGCAGCGGGTACAACCAAATATGTTGCACTATCAGGCATTCATGATCAGGTTGATTCTTATTTAACCTACATGAAAATGGCGAAGAACTATAATCCACAAAACAGCCTATTCACGATTGAGTTTGGCTTAAATGATTTTGTGAATTACAACCGAAGTGTTACCGATGTAAGTAACGACTTTGACCGTGCTTTGAAAAAGTTAATAGCTAACGGTGCGAATAATATCGTGGTGCTAAATTTACCTGACGCAACAAAAGCGCCGCAATTTAAATACAGCGATCCGGAAGATGCGAAAGTGATTAAGGCTAAAATTACCGCATTTAATCAGTTTGTTGCTCAAGAGGTCATGTTATTCCGTATGCAAGGTGTCAATATTACACTGTATGACACCAGCACTTTGTTTGAGAATTTAACGAAAGACCCTGCTCAATATGGTTTTAGAAACGCGCAAGATGCTTGTTTAAATATTAATCGCAGTTCGTCATTTGATTATTTGACTAGCCATTCACTAACCAATGATTGCGCGAGTTACGGTTCAGACAGTTATGTTTTCTGGGGTGTTACTCACCCAACAACGCAAACGCATAAAGTGATTGCGGAACAGGTTGAGCAATCTGTCTTTAAATATTATAACTTCAAGAAGTAGTCATTCAATAAGGATGGCTGGTTGTAAGGGAATGGAAAGGGGGAGCTAATGCTCCCTCTTTTTGATCTTGTGACGAGAGCTAGGAATAAAGTCCAAGCTATCTATGGATCTGCACCTCAGTGGTACTTGTCGAGGGCTCTTGGCATGTGCCGAGCTTGAGATAATCAGTACACACTTCAAAATCTGCCAACGAAGAAATTTCTGACTGCATAATGTGTTCTTTATTGAACCAGAAAAAACCATCTAGTTCTGAGTACCATAAAGTAAGCCCATTTTGACGATACAGCATGTAAGTAATAATCAACGATTTATTGTTAAAGTCTGTATTGATACGTTTCTCTAAACTACCTGCTGGACCATCGCTCAGTTTATCAATGTCGTCATTTGGCAAAAACGTATGTGCGCAGGTTACGGTGAGTGTCGCTTTTGCAATGAACGGTGCTTTGCTTGTGGTCGACACAGTGACTTCACCTCCATTAAATGCTAACGGTGTGAATCGGCCTTTTTTGTTGAATTTCCTATAGAAAATAGCGGTATATGTCCAGCTAAAATCCGCGGTTTTTTGAAAGTATAATTGGCTCAGGTTTGGTATAAATTTGCCATTATCAATATAAAGATTGTATGACTTTGCAGCATTTTGAATGTTTTGTTCTTTGTATAGCAAAGGAACACTTAAACTTGATGTTGTGTTTTTTGCTAACTCTTGCCAAAACACATTGATATCTGCATGGCCAAAAGAAATCGCTTGGACTGATGATGGAATGCACTGGCCGTCATCATTTTTCTCGCAATATGCAATGGAGTAGTAATCATCCATTTGGGCGATGAAAAATAAGCGCTGATCTAATGTGGTCGGTGTCAAATAAGCGGAGCTATTCTTTTCTAAAAAATCTAATTTATCTTGTGATTTAGCAAGATAAACAATGCTGCTATTTTCTTTAGTATGAGTGACCTTGTAGAAGTAATCGAACTTAATATGTGTCTTCCATGTTGAATACACGGCGAATGCAATAATTACTGTGAAAAGACTAAATACAGCAATTATTTTATATTTTAGCGTGTTGTTTGTTTGAACAATTGTTGGAGAAGGGCCATTACTGATATCGTTTGTTGGTGGTAATATCGTCTTGGCTTTTATTTGGTAACCAACACTGGATACTAGCTCAATGAACTCACCTTTTTCTGTCTCTCTCAATTTAATGCGCAAGTTGCGAATAGTTTGAAATAAAGACGTTCTAGCGACGGATTTATGCGGCCAGCCAGCTTGTAGCAACTCATCAAAAGACACCACCCGATAAGCATTTGCGATCAAATAATTTAATACTTCTCGTTCTGCACGGTTTAGGCTTACTTCTTGCCTTGATGTAGATAGAGTGCGTGTTGAGCAAGCATAAATAAATTCAGCACCTACTTGGTAATTGTCATATTTTATTTCTTTATCAAGCATGTGATTTCTATTCTTGTTGCGTCATTGTTTTGATGGCTAATAAATAGACTAATTGTTATTTGCACATTGAATGCAGGGGGCTGCATTTAAGTATTCTGTGAATATAATATCACATCAAACCTACATGGTGGTAATGTTTATCGCGGCGGGTCAAAAATTTGTCGTAGCCTTTGGCTTAAGGTAAAAAAACTATGCGAAGGTGTTTAACTATTTAATTCAGTAGCTTGTTATCGCTCGTCGCCAAAACGAGACTGTTATTCTGGGCTTATATCGAGATTGATAGGCGAGTTTTAAGGGCTGTGTCTATGCTTAATATGTTGCTTTTACAGTCGATATTTTCACATGAAGGTGAAGTTTAAGTTGTATGCACTTATGTTCATTTACATCTTAAACAGTCTAAGCTGCGTTGATAAATATGCACCAGAGAGTGCAAAAAAGTTCAGCTTCAGTTGAAGTCTTTTAGGGGCGTGTTTATGATTTTCCATCGTGTATACCTGCGTGTGCCTTTAATCTGGGTTTTTTCCCTGTATGCGCTCTGTGCAGTCGCAGAAGACGATATTAGTTTATCGGAAGGCATGTATAAGGCGATTTCGTCTAGTCTTAAAGGGGCAGTAGCCGACTTTCGACATGATGAATATAAAACACGATCTCAACAATCTACTTACACTCCTTATAGCCGTGTTAGCAATATCAATAATTCGCTCTCGTCTTCGGATTCATCACTTAGCTATTCCTCTACCACTCAGTCGACGAACCTATCAAAAGCCGTGCTATACAGCGATGGTGGCTACGGTCGAAAAGAGCAATCTCGATTAGATGCTTATGTACGTATTGATCAAGATGTAAGACCGAATCAGTCTACCACGAATGTCCAATTTGAAGATGGGTATGCCGTGACACTAGGTGGAGACTATTTACTAAACGAGCATTATTTGTTCGGGGTTGCCCTTGGATTGCCTTATTACCAAGGGGAAGCCAATCAAGCTGATATAGAAATTGATGCGCTAATGGCATCGGGGTATTTCAGTTACTTCCAAGACAGCTGGTATATTGATTTTAGTGCGAGTTATGCCGTAGTTGATACCGATATCGAACGTCGTATTTCGACGTTCGATAACTCGCCATTTTCACAGCAAGAAAAAGCCGATTCAGATGTATGGGTCTTCTCATTAGGGGCTGGGTACTTAATTAATCACCAGTATTGGGACATTGCACTTGAAAGTTCATTACAGCATATCCTCTCAGATACCGACCGCTACACTGAACGGCCTTCTCGCGGTAATTCTAATTACCTGCTTTCTACTGTTGAAGATGTGAATGCGTTAGGTTCTAGCATGTTGATTTCAGGTGCGAGTTTTACCTATCCGTTCCGAACTAGCTTGGGTTTATTCCAGCCTTATGTACGCGGTTATGTACATTATGACTTTGATAGTGGCGGTCAAAAAATCATTAGTCAGCTTCAAACTGAGCACTATGGATCTTCGTTACCCATAGTGATTAAATCAGACGATCAAGTCTTTGGGCGCGTGCATGTTGGTATGGCTGGGCGCTTTAATAATGATTGGTATGGTTATGTTGAGGCGAGTTCGTTAGTTGGGCTAAATGAGCTGGATGCACAGCGCTTCACGCTTGGTATTCGCTTTCAGCTGAAATAACTTAACCGTTGATTCGCCCAATTAAAAGTAGCACTTTTATTAATGATTTAGCTATTAACTTTGGCGAGTGTAATAACAAGTATAGGCCTGCTTTCAAACAGGCCGAGTGTGGAACAATCAGTACTCAGTTGCTATCAACACTAAGCCGCTAGCGATACATTATCTTGATAATTACGGGCAATCTGAATAAATTCATTCTCACTCTCCAAGAAGGCTTCGACGACTTGTGGGTCGAAGTGAGTTCCTTTACCTTGCAGTATGATCCCTTTGGCTTTCTCATGGCTAAAAGCGGGCTTATACACACGCGCTGAAATTAACGCATCGTAGACATCGGCTAGTGCCATTAGGCGGCCAGAGAGTGGAATGTCACCGCCCATTAGTCCTGATGGGTAACCACTACCGTCCCACTTTTCATGGTGAGAAAGAGCAATCTCTCGCGCTAGCGTTAAGAAGCTTGAACTCCCCATTTGTTTTTCAGCGGTCGCCAGCGCTTCTGCCCCGATCACAGCATGTGTTTTCATGATCTTAAACTCGTCGTCTGTTAGCTTTCCTGGCTTGAGTAAAATAGCGTCAGGAATACCCACTTTACCAATATCATGAAGTGGTGCTGATTTGTAGAGTAGTTCAATGCGTTCTTCGGTGAGGTAATCACGAAAAGTGTTTCGATGCTTGAGCTGATTAGCTAAAGTGCGGACATACTCTTGCGTACGTAAAATGTGCGCACCAGTTTCGTTGTCTCTGGACTCCGCTAAGGCAGACAAGCCAACAATTGCAACGTCACGGGTGAGGTTTATTTCATCATAACTTTTTTCTAAGCGGCTCAGCATTTCATTTGTATAGTGCGCGATTTTCCCCATTTCACCGTGTTGTACAACAGGTACTCGAACCGTCAAGTTGCCTTTTGCAGCTTGTTGTAATACTTGTTGCTGATTAATAAGCAATAGGCGCAACAGCTTTAACCATTGATACATAATTAATGCGGTATAGCCGAGCAGTATAATAGCGACATAAACAAACTCTTTGATGATACTTATGATTGCAACACGAGGGCCTGTAATCGCCACATTCTGAACGAGCCAATGCACATCTTTAAGCATAAGTAGGCTAAGTACCACTGTGAGTAAAGTCACCACAAAAAGCACAGTAGCTGCCATTTTAAATGCAAGCGAATGACGGTAGCTTTGAATATCGGCAAGCTGCCTGACATCAATTGTGCGTGGGTAATGCAGAATCTGACCATAAAGAGAGAGATCTAGGCTGATTAACACCCCAAGGCTGGCAATACCAAAGAGCACCTTTAAGGCACTTTCAACGGGGAAATCATGAAAGAAGCTATACCACAGGGACAACCCTATAGCCCCAGTGGCAAATATGATCATATTGTGAGTAACGCAAAGAAGGCTATCGTCACTTTTCAGCCATTTTGAGCGTAGTAAAAATATCAAAGTGAAAGTAATGAAGGCATAGAGTCCAGTTTGCCAACCAGCCAGAGAATCAAGAAATGGACAGACTCGCTCCCCATACAAGCTAAAAATACCAGCTGCAAAAATGTAATGGATCGCAGCGCGTTTTGTTAATTGCTGTTCAGTAGTCATTATTGTTTATTATTAGTACGAAAGCGCAATATTTTAACAAAGTGTTAAAATAGGGTTATTTGATTAAATCCTTAGTAATATCATTACGATAGAAAATAATTTTTGGCGCAATAGGTTAATCATGGCTACATGTTACGGTTTTATTACTGTATTAGCGACTTTTTGCTGCGTCCTTTTTTGTTGTTTTGTACAAAATATGTATCACATTATTGCTCGAACACTGCTGGCTTCAACTACACTTACCCGTAACAAAAAAGCATACACTTATGTCTATGTTTTTATGGTTGGCATTTGTACTAGTTAGTGACTTATCGCTGAGGTTAATATGGATAGTTCAGATCATGATGGCATTAAGCGTGACATATCAGTAAAGGTTACTGATATTTTTGATAATTTTGAGGAGGAAAATAACCGTCTTCCAACTATGGAAGAATTTAGGACTATTTTTACAAATCATGCCGAGCAGTACATAGGCCCGATGGATGAACTCGCCATCGAAGGGATCCAAGAAACGCTAGATAAGCATCAATATCGAGAGCAAAAACTATGGCGTGCAGCAAATGAACTTGAATCAGAACAACGTTGCCTACGTTCTGATTAGCAGTACTGAATAATATAGCGACATCTTGGCTCTTGGCGGTACTCCCAGTTACCGCCTTTTTTGAGCGTTCTAGATATGGAAAAACCGAATAGCAATATGCATACTCGGTTTTCCATATTATGGATTCACTGTTAAATCTAGATGCTAAATCTCAGGTTAACAGTATTCCATTCATAGACTTTACGCATTTTACTTTGAGCATCCGCATGGATGGATTCTAGGTATCCTTGCTTATCTTCATCTAGTTTATGGTATTCAACGTATGAACCACCTGTTGGCGTATCAATAAAGTTGAATTTACCTGCGCGATAAATAACCAGCGGATCGACGAGTTCCCACTCTCCAGCCGTTAGGTTGTGGCTATCCAGTAGAGTAAATTTAGTAAAATAGTGGGCACGTTCACCTTCTGTTTTACAGTCATTTTGTCCATCTGTATCAAAATTGATAGCCATATTTGGCATTAATGAACTGCTATCATTGTAAGTTGACTCACAACCATCATAACGGTTAATTACAATACGAACTGCCGTTCTTGCTTTGATGTCATCGTTACCCACTGGTTTGACTCTCAGAGATGCAAAAAAACCATTGCCGTAAGTTGCTACGTCAGTCTGCGTTGGTAAGTAATGATTGTCATAACCTTTTAAGTACAATGAACTTCGCAATAGCCCACTATAGCGAGGACTATTTAGCTCACTTTCAATCACTTGAGACTGGTTACTACTAGAAAAAGTTAATGTGTAATCTTTATCTGACGCACCTGCTTGCGGAGGGTGAATGCGAATAACACCTTGATCCGCTTGTTCAGATCCACTTTTTGCAGCTTGATACTTTTCACTTTCACTTTCTGTGACTGCAAATCCAATAGAAAATGGATAATCTTGAATGTCAGAAATAGTGCCTAAACGAGTGTTGAAGTTATAACTATAACGCGAACCAGGTGATCCTGATTGGATAAAGGTTCTTACGCCGTACTGCTGAGACGTCACTTTTACCGATTTCTTTTGCTCTAATGGGGTGTAATACACATCAAGACTTTCCACCTTAATACCAGGGTGCACTTCTTTTAGCACTTTAAGGTAGCTTTGCCCATTTACAGGTTGGTAGTTACGAGATGTACCTTTATAAGAAATGTATACAGTGCCAGGTGATTTTAACTCGATGTAACCATTTGAATTATTAGACACTTCAGCAATTGAAGTATTATCTATAGTGAAGTTAAGATCCCATAATTTACGTGAAATTTTAGGTTGAAGGAATTTATCTCCACCAAGAGCGATCTCAGTTGGATATTCAACAACTAAATCAGCTTTGGCTTGATGAACAATAGCTGTAAACGTTGTTTTAGACTCAGCAAAGCTTTCATTGCCACTGTCACTAACTTCAATGGTTGTATTACCCGCATTGTTAACTGTCATCAGACCTGAGGTACTGTCAATGCTGACTACATCAGTCGGGCTACCGCTTTTTATACGGTAGGTAACCGTGCCTTTTTTACCTTCAACCGTTGGTGCAGCAATAGTTTTTGGAGCAATTTGATAGGTTGTTGATACTGACTGTGTTGAAAGCGTTAAGCGGTTATCTGCTGGCGTGATATTTATCTCAACAGTTTTCTTTTCTGATTCTTTATATTGGTCATCTTGTGGCCAGTATAATTCAAGTGTTGCTGAACCCGCTTTGTTAATGTTTAGTGTTTTATTAGTCTGGTTTAATGAAATAGCGCCATCGGAATTAGCTTTTACACTAATAACGGGTGCTGTCGTTACCGCAGCACTATTTTCTGAGTAATCGTACAGTTCTGTAAACTTAATCGAGCTTGCAGAATATTTTTGATTAACTGGTTTAACTGTAAAAGCACTGCGGTTCGCACGTTCAACATGGACTGTTAATGTTGTTGTTGCTGTGTTGTATAGCTCTGATATATCAGTAATTCCAACTGTGGTAATACCGGCTTTCAAGGTTGTAAGCTTATTACCATCGACACGTAAGATACTGGTATCTGAAGGTTTAAGCTGTAATGTACCTTTTTGACCTGGAATCGTAACAGTATGCTCAGAAGTTGAGTAAGTGTAGTTAGTCACTTGAGGTGCCAAAGATGGATGATCTGCTTTCACTACCTCAAAGGTGACGAGATCAGATGCATCGACATAGTTGTCACTCTTGTCTGTTACTTTTATTTCAACTGTACCCAATCCGGTTGTTAGGAAAGAGCCATTAATGTTGCTGAAGTTTCTGATGTTATTACCAGATACAAGCTCGTAGCTTAACTTACCAGTTTGATTTGCCAGATGTAGTTTGGGTTGTTGTGTAGTGGTCAACTAAAATTGGTCACGGTTTTAGAGCTTTCCCAATATAATCGTTCTGACTCATTGGGAGTTAGACC
>NZ_NOIF01000062.1 GCF_002265265.1 Photobacterium sanguinicancri | reverse complement strand
TATTATTTTACTTAGGTCATTTGAGCCTGTTATCAGGCTCTTTTTTTCGCTCTATGAACATGAATGGATGAATATTCAACTTTTACAATCCTATTTTTCATCAATATTCCATAGCACTCAACCTGCCAAGACATTACACTATGCCCATAAAACCAATGGGGATTAAAGTCATGTCAAACCAAGATTTAGAACATCAAGCCTGTGAAGCTTGTGGCGTTTCAGCTGAAATGGGATTTATCATTAAAGAAAATGATGATGTTGCTGAAGTGCAGATTTTTGCGAATGGCAAAACAGCACTACTTGCTGAATTAAATAACTATTTAGCATTGGCTAAAGAAGTGAATGCAAATTTCAAGCACGAAACAAATGAAATCACAGAAGATAGTCAACAGCTAACAGCTCGTATCGAGTTTGAATGCAGTGCTGAAAAGCTTATCTTTGAATTACGTAGCCGCTCTATCGCTAAGTAATCAAGAGACTGATAACATTCTTAATAGGAATGGATAACTAATCAGGTGCTTAACGGTTTATCACATTCAGCACCTGATTATTTTTTCACCACTGATACATTACTTATCTACTAACCTTGGTTAGCCACGCAAAATAAATCACTGCATTCGAATAAAAACCCAGCTTAAGCCTCCCCCTTCGCATAAAAGCTCAAATTCGCTATGCGAATTAAATACTGGAAATTATCTCAGCTTTGTATAAAATCTAAACCAGAGTATGCATTATGACGCATTACATTTATACCAGGTTTAATTTAAGAAGGGATGCATTTATGAAAACTAACAAGGCAAAAGTGATTTCGAGCTGGAAACCAACCAACAGTCGTGAAGCTGCAGCAATGAAAGAACTGCTAATGAATGAGATGGGTGTAACAGCGACTCACCACCAAGGTGGGACTGGTAAACTAGCACCTAATTCAGGCCGCATGGTACGCTAGAATCAAACAAATTTATTGTAATAGCAGTGGTCTATCGCCACTGCTCTTTCGTTTAAAGCAATAAAGCCAATCTGCAGCTATTAAACACCGACTTTGTGCCAACTTAGTGCTCCATTTTGTTCAAACGACTTTTCTGGCAAGCACTCCAGTAATATCTTCTCAACGCTAATGACAGCGCCTAACGAATAAGCTTTATCATCATAAAAGCACACCCGCTTTCCGACGTTTGGCACATCAATTTGCACCTTCGTTTTCGTACCTGTAGAAATCGTTTTACTCTCAAATGCTTGGGCAGAAGCACTGATACAAAGCGCACCCAGTAATATCATCATCCCTTTCATTGGTTTTGGCCTGTTATTCTTTTATGAGTAGCGCCACTCTACCACAGCATAAATCACATTACTTTGTAGCAAGTAAAACAATAAGTTACCGATACAACAAAGCCGACTATTCGCCGGCTTTAAATACAAATTCAACCACAGGATGATTACATTTGTGAGAACATATTCATGGTAATGCCACCAGTGATAATCAAGCCCATTGCGATAATCGCGGGAAGATCAGGTTTTTGTTTATATAGCACCATAGAACAAAGCGTTACACCAACAATACCGAAACCACACCATAAAGAGTAAGCAATACCAACGGGGATATAACCCATTGCTTTTGTCAGTGCAAAGTAACAAATACTGTAAGCACTAATCACAAGGATTGACGGGCCAAGCTTACGGAAGTTATTGGTTTTTTTTATGAACGAGGTACCTGTAATTTCAGAACAGATAGACAAGGCTAACCATAATACGCCTGCATTTAACATTGTACTTCTCCCTCTTTAATTGTTGTTTTTACTTCCACTTCTTCGGCTTCTTCTTCACCCATTTTTGAGAACAGGTTCATGATGATGATGCCGCTGGCAATGATCGTCATTCCTATCATTGCAGCCATATCAGGGTGTTGACCGTAGAACACCATACCCAAGGTTGATACTAATAAGATCCCAGTACCAGACCATGTCGCATACGCTAAACCTACCGGTAAGTATTTCACTGCTTGCGACAGAGAGTAATAACAAACGATGTAAAGAAGAACGATAACCGCTAGTAATGCCGTTTTAGTGAAACCAACACTGGTATCAAACATTTTTAGGGTTGATGTTGCCGAGGTTTCAGATGCAATAACCAGTACCATCCACAACCATTTTTTTACAGATTCAGACATTTTCAGCTCCTAGCTTAAATTAAATTTTGTCTTACGATTGGATAAAATTGTCACACTCACTGTTGTTGTTCTTTTATGTATTCCGCGGCAAGATCCGTTAAATTATCTTGCAACGTGTAGGCATTCACTCCTTTGCTTTTCACCTCATTAAGGGTGATATATCCTGATAGCGGATCAGCTGTAGATACACTCGGTGTTTCTGGCTTATTTAACGCCATGCCTTGTGTTTTCGTCTCTTGCATTACCGCTTTTATGTCAGTTAACGACCCGCTTTTAGCGCCTAATGTTGTTATGGTTACGAGTTGTTGTTTTGCTCTCTCGCACATAACGGCATTAGTCGACAGTCCGAGTAATTGATTAAGCTCGCTGGTTAAATCACACTGATAATCCAATACGTACGTTGGCATGCCTTTCATCAGCGCATACTGAAACAAGACTGCCGCGGGGCTTAAATACATCCCGTTACTGACTTCACCAAGGGTGGCAAAATCCAAATAAGGAAACAGTATTTGCTCATATTGGTTAAGCCACTCTGATGGATTTGTGCCATCCCAGTGGGCTTGAGTACCAAGGTGCTGGACTGCCATCAGTTCATTTTTAAGGTGCTGGTTTGAGTTTTGGCTCGCCAAAATATGCCAATGTATCCCTTGCCATGTAGCCAATTGATTCGCTATTTCATGGTGATAACCATTGGCTGCAGTCAGCACAATTAATGTTGGCTTACCCATTTTCGCGAGTACTTGTTCAACGATGGTGTTAATAGTGCTGTCGTTAAAACCTTGCTCACTCATGCTTTACTCCGTTAACTCACGAGATAAACTGCGTCGCCTGAACGAATACCTGCGGCATTGGCTTCATCCGTGTCGATATGAAACTCAAGTGCGTAACGGCTATCGACTCGAACAACCACTTGTTCAAATACCAACCCACATTGCTGCCCAGCACTGACGCGTACTTTTTGACCATGCTCAACCCCTAGTACCAAAGCATCTTGCGGTGACATATGAATATGACGTTGCGCACAGATAACTTTTGATTGCAGATTGGCATGCCCAGCAGTGCCCACTAGCAATGCATCAGCAGATTGATATAAATCTCCAGACTCTCGAACTGGGGCTTTAATGCCTAAGGCATAGCAATCAGCCTTAGATACTTCGAGTTGTGTTTCTGCCCTTGCTGGACCTAATACACGCACTTTACTTAGACTGCCTTTAGGACCAACAACCATGACGCACTCTTGGGCTGCAAATTGGCCAGGTTGACGCAGTTCCTTTAGCGGGGTTAGTTGATAACCTGCACCAAACAGTGCTTCAATATCAGGTTGCGAAAGGTGTACATGGCGGTTTGATACCCCAGTTGGAATACCAACAGGGGTATCCGACGACACGGCTTGTACCCACGCTTGTGAAGCAGGTAGGCGCAGCTGAATTTGATTCATTAATGCCGTATTAATCATTTTTTGCTTCCCTGCGATTTTGTTGCGCTTACTCGTTTGCGACGCGATGACGCGGGCTTACGTTTCGGCTCATTGGTTACGGGTGTCTCTTCTTGGGTTTCTTTGGCTATTGCAGGTTGTTGCTCCATTGCTGTTGGAACCGCTGGCTCCGACGTCTCAGCAGGTTGAGAGTCTGATAACGAATTCGTTGCAATTGTTTTATTTTCACCATCATTCGCCTTGATTGATTCTGCTTGCACAGCCTCATTCATTGACGTCAGTTCAGGTATTACCTCTTCTTCTATCGAAGTCTGTATTACGGTTTCTTCAACCGGTACTTTCCGTTCGGATTCATCGGCCACAGCATGTAAAATAGGACCTCTCGCCAACATAGCGAGCACACTGCTATCTGGCCGTGCCATCACTAACGCCATGTTGCTTGCAGACTGCTCACGAATAGCATTAAGACCACTATCCACCGCTGCTTTTACTGCACTGATTTCACCTTCAAAGTAAACGGAAACCAATCCAGAACCCGCTTTTCGGTACCCCGCTAAGCTCACGCCTGCTGCTTTACATGCAGCATCCGCAGCATGAATGGCAGCAGTGAAGCCAACGGTTTCTATCACTCCAAGACTTATCGTCATCATTTCTCCTTAATGTCGAACTAAGCGAATGTCGAAATCAAATTTGGTGAAAAAGTCACTCAATTGGTTCAGCTCTTCATCGCTATAACCAAGGTCTTGGGTGATGGGATAAATCATGTCGAGCTTGTCGTACTTGGTTTTACCAAACTGGTGGTAAGGTAGAACATCAATTCGCTGGATATTGCCGTTACCGCGTTTGGCTAGCTCCATCACGTATTCAAATGCACCAGTGATCGAGTCGTACGAATCGTTATGGCCTCGGATCAGTGGCATACGAATCACAATATTGGCGCCAAGCTCAACAAGGCGTTCAAGGTTACGTTTTACGCCTTCATTACCTATGCCTAGTAGCTCGCGATGCTGGTTAGTGTCGATTTGCTTGATATCAAACAAAAACAAATCAGTGCATTTAGCTAACTTTTCGTAATTGGCAAGGCTGGTTGTCCCCTGCGTTTCAATGGCGGTATTGATCATCTGCTTTTTACATTCAGTAAGTAGCGCTGCTGCAAAATCTGTTTGTAAGCTCAGCTCGCCGCCACCAAGAGTGACACCACCACCAGAAGACATGTAAAAATCATAATCTTGCATGACGATTTCCATCAGCTCTGGCACGGTGACGTCTTTGCCCATAATGTCTAATGCGTTGCCCATACAAACGTCTTCACATTTACGGCAGCCAATACAATCAACATTTCGATTAATGGAGTGAACCGCGTTGCCATCAGCATCCGTCGACATTAGGTGAACGCCAGCAGGGCAAACGTCGGCACATTTACCACAGGCAATACATTTATCGTGGCTAAACATCACTTGAAACTTACTGCTTAATCCTTCAGGGTTGGCACACCACTCACAACGTAAGTTACAGCCCTTGAAAAAAATCAGCGTACGGATCCCATCACCGTCATAAATAGAGTATTTTTGAATATTAAAAATACGGCCTTTCAACTCGGTTTCATTACTCACTTCAATTACCCCAGTCATTGTTGTTCTCCTCACTTTGCTTGCGCATTTGCCTTCACATATTTGCTACTGTTCAGGCTTAGTGGTGTTTTATGTAAGGGGGCTTTCACCCCCTTAGTGCTGGGTTAGAATTTTTCTAAAACCGTACGGCTGATGATTTCATCCTGAACTTCTTTACAAAGTTCAACGAAGTAAGCGCTGTAGCCTGCAACACGAACAATCAAGTCGCGGTATTTTTCAGGTTCAAGTTGGGCTTTTTTCAACACTTCGTTATCGACGTAGCTGAATTGCATTTGGCCGTTACCCAAAATTGATGCAGTACGTAATAAGGTGATCAGACCGTTTTTCCCTTCAGGGGTATCAAGTAGCCCTTTCAGGAATTTGAAGTTGTGCACCATGCCGATATTCATGGTTTCAACGTTCATTTTACTGACTGATTTAATGATGGCTGTTGGACCATTTTTATCAGCGCCTTGGGTCGGGCTGATACCATCCGATAGCGGCATCCATGCTAAACGTCCGTTTGGCGTTGCATTGGTTAACTCACCAATTGGAGTGTTGTTAGAGATAGATAAGGTGCCGTGACTCATGGTTGAATACAGCATTTGGTAATCGCGACATTCGCGTTCGGTCCATTCGGTAATATCCAGAGCAAACTCATCGGCATAGTTATCATCGTTACCGAATTTAGGTGCGTTTAAGCAGTCGCGGCGAAGCTCTTCAAAGCCTTCGAAGTTAGCCAGCATCGCATCACGCATTTGATCTAAGGTGTATTTTTTATCTTCAAAGACCAACTTGCGAATAGCAGCCATTGAATCGACATAGGTCGCTAGACCAGAGAAAATCAAACCAGGGCCGTGGTTGATTACCGCGCCACCCGCCGCTACATCTTTACCTTGCTCCATACAGCCTTCAACCATCAAAGACATCAGTGGCTTAGGTGCAACATCGCGGTGTACACGTTGGCTAATAACAGTACCAATTGCAGACAATTTGATGATGTGTGCAATCTGTACTTTCACTGCTCGCTCGAATTGTTCGAAAGAGTGAATTTGGTTTAATTCGCCCGTATCAAGACCTTGGTAGCTATCAAATAACACCATACGGCCTCGGTTTAGAACGAACTCAATCGCAATCGGCCATTGGGTGTAACCTGTTGATGTCCATTGGTAAATACGGCCCGATTTTTGCGGTTCCACACAGCCCATTAAGCAGTAATCGCGTGCATCTTCAAAATCGTAACCTTTACGTAGCATCATCTTGATGTGAGAGTCATCGAAGTGACAGGCTGGGAAGCCCATGCCTGCTTTAACCACATCCACAATTTTCTCTAGGTAATGCTGTGGTGATTGGTTGTGGATACGACATGCCAGCGACGGTTGGTACACTTTTACATAGCGCACTGCGTCCATGATCATCAGCGTAAGATCATTGGTTGCATCGCCACCTTGGCGCTTCTGACCACCCACTGTTAAGTTGATAAACGGCTGGTAACCCGCGAAGTATTTCGCACCTAGCTCGCTCGACATCCACATCAATTCAGCACACTTGATGATGAAAGCTTGCATCATTTCAAGCGCTTGATCTTCTGTTAGGCGCCCTGAATCAATATCTGCACGGTACATTGGGTAGCAGTACTGGTCTAAACGTCCAAGTGACAGACCCGTTTGGTTTTCTTCCACTTCAAATAGCGACTCAATAGTCCAGATGCTTTGCAGTGCTTCTTGCAATGTTTTAGGCGGATTTGCAGGTACGTTTTCGTTCGTTTGAGCAATGGTTAATAGCTCAGCACGACGTTGTGGGTTCGTTTCTTTTTCCGCTAATTCCAATGCATGCGCCGCGATACGGTGCGAATAAGCCACCACACCGTCACAGGTTTCAATCGATGCTTTATAGAAGTAGATCTTGTCGATGTCGTCTGGGTTTTCCATACTTAGCGATGCCAATTTTTCTTCCGCATCAGCTTTAATACCGTTCATACCTTTTGTGAACAGTAGAATGTCGTAACCCGGGCAAGTATCACCACCACCGTTAATTTGGTGGTAAGACAAATCACTGACAAAGGTTTCACCACTGAAGTCCCAAAGCCCTGCTTCGCGGTATTGCGCTTCACAAATTTCATCAAGCGAGCGGCCTTCCCAGAACGGAACGATCTCTTCGCGAATAACGCGTTTGTCTTCTTCTGAAATTTCAAACGGGTCTTGTGCGCGCGTGCTCATGGTATCAAGCTCATCACGTACCCAACGCCACGCGATATCTGGCGAGAATGCACCAGCACGTGGTTTGCCACATGGATGACCAACAATAAGTTCATCATCTTGAATAAGTAGCGGTGCCGTTTCACACGCAAAACGGAAAGCTTTAGCGCGCAATAAAATGAGCGGTAGGCCTTGGTGTTTTTTGGTCACTTCGGTAAATGCTTGAGCGCGGTAGATAGACACGCTTGGACGTGCTTTTAGGTAGTTACTACGTAAGCGTTGCATACGTGGCGTTAACCCTTCCATTTCTTTCACATCACATTCTGCAGCAGCGGCAAAACACGATGCTTCTGTCGTCGTCGCAGCAACAGCGCCAGCTTGGTATAAACGCATTTGTAGCGCATTGTTCAAGCTTGCTAGATTATTACGTGCCGCAAGTAACATGGTAGAAAGTTCGTTTTGTACCAGTTGACCATCTGTCATCTGGCCGCCTTGCACTAACCAATCGAACATTGGGTAGCCAGCAGTTGCAACATCAGCACGCACTTCAGAAAGCTCAACCAGTTTCAGCCATAAAGACTCAACCACTTCGTAAGCTTGTTCTGCGGTGATCACGCCCGCATTAATATCACGTTGGTAGTAACCGTAAAGCGCTTTATCGAAGCCAATATGGCCGACAGCGTAACCGCCGTTATCAAGGTGCATCATCAGTTGAATTAAGTAGAACGCCTGACACGCTTCTTTAAATGTGCGCGCTGGTTGGCCAAGAATATGACGCAGTGTTGCTGCAGCTTCTTGTAGTTCAGCTTTACGGTATGGGTGACTTTCAGCGCTCGCTTTCGCATCTAATTCTGCGGCTAAACGTTGGGTCAAGGTATCGGCACCTTTGCAAGCCAACAACATGGCTTTGCCTTGGTTAACTTCATCCATGCCATTACGGCTGATCGCGCTACCAATATTTTTAAGGCGAGATTCCATGTGCTGCTCGAGCACTTTAAGACCGGTGCTAATCACTGTCATGTAATCTGGCGTGTTACTTGTATCGCTATTTAAGAATCCAAATACCGACGGGCTATTAAGCTCTTCTTCTGTATGGAAAATAGCGCCACGTAATGCTGATGATTGACTACCTACAATTAATTCATCTTGGCCGATGTATAACGGTAGATCTGACATTAGTTGACTGAAGTGTTGTGCTTTTTTAACCAGCGGTTGCATGCCAGCAATGTCTTCGCCAATAGAGGCTAAAATAGTTGCACGTTCTGAATTAATAGAGCTGTTTTTTGCAAGTAACTTTTCAGCCAGCATTTTTACACGCGGCGTTAGAGAATAGTTGGCCATTTTAGCCTCTCCTACTATTTTGTTTCAATTTGGCCAGCAATACTGGCCATTCGAATATTGGATAAATGCGTAACCGTTTTTACATAACGACAGTTACGTTAACGATGCCGATAGAAAACTCTGGCGATACAAGGTTTCCAGTTCTATTGCGCTCGCGGAGCGCGGACTGGTTGGGGTACAGTTGTCTTGTTCGGCCAGCGTTACCATCGCAGTCAGTGCGGTGTTAAAGTCATGCTCTGCAATACCACAAGCTTGAATATTGGTAGGTAACCCAAGTTGTTCACGTAACACATCTATGGCAACTAATAAGCTACGCACACCTTCACGATAATCAGCAGCTGGTAAACCAAGCATTGCTGCGAGTCGTGCGTATTTCTTCGCCGCAGGCGTATCACATGCCCCAGTGAAGTCAGCGTTAAAAGCAACTATCTGGCTCATTAATAAGGCATTGGCACGGCCGTGCGGTACACCAAATTTACCGCCAAGCGCATGCGCCAGACTATGGGTGATCCCCAAAGAAGCATTGGTAAATGCCATACCCGCAATACACGATGCGTTGTGCATTTTTTCACGCGCTTGAAGGTCGCTACCTTGCAGGTAACAATCCAACAGGTGAGCAAAAACTAGCTGAACGGATTTTTCCGCCAGTGCATCACTAAAATCAGAAGCTTGGTTAGACACGTAGGCTTCCAGCGCATGACACAGAACATCCATTCCGGTATCAGCAGTGATCGCAGCAGGTACTGACTTCACCAATGCAGGGTCAAGAATGGCAAGGTCTGGTAGCATGTATTCATCAACGACAACCCACTTTTCAGTGTTAGATTTAATCACTGAAAAGGCTGTCACCTCAGAGCCAGTGCCACTGGTTGTAGGAATCGCGACAAAGTACGGCTTGTGCTGTAACTGACCACCTTGCGATAAGGTATAAATCACCCCTTTCGCCGCATCGATAACAGAGCCTCCACCGACCGCAACCACAACGTCTGGTTTTGCAGCAACAAACGCTTTCATACCATTCGCAATCACAGCCAAATCAGGATCGGGCGTCACATCAGCAAATACATCAACCACCATCTGATTCGCTTGCAAATGCTGGCCAACCATTTCTGCGATACCAAACTTAACCATGGCTTGATCTGTGATGATCAATGCACGCTGACCTTGTAGAGTGCGCAATTTAGTCAGTGCGTTAGCACCAAATTGAATGGCTGGCTTGATCTGAAATTCATTCATGTTTCTGCCTTTCCCTATCGACCTTGATGGATCTTTTCTACGATGCCGACAATCGACATAGCCTTGTACTGTTGCTTATGGAGCGCAAAGTACTCTTCAACTAACACATGGTCGTTAACACCTGCGCCAACACAATCAACCGCGACATAAGTACGATCTTTCACAGGCTCTAAATCATCGCCAAGTGCTGTTACAAGTAATAAATTGGAACCACGTAGCTCATCACTTTTCTGGGTAGCGACGACACGTCCAGTCACTGTTGCAAGAATCATATTCTTACCACCTTGGTTTAAGTGCTATGGCGCAAGACGACCCATGACTTGTTTAATAATGCGCTCAACTTGCGCTTCATTTATCTCGTCATTTGCAGGGCTTACTGCGGTTGTAAAACGATCGTCACCTTGATTAGAGGCAATGGAGTTTGAAGCAGCAGGAATTACGGCTACCGTTGGCGCTACATCAGAACCTGTGAAGCGTGTATCTTCAAAAATACTGACAGGCTTAGCTGATGTCGGAGCGGCAGTTGGTTCAACGCACGCACTGAATGTCGGATCACAAGCAGGAGCAGGTGCGGCAACAGGTTGACGGAGATCTTCGATAGAACGGACGCCATAGCCGACTTTTCTTACATTCAATAAGTTCATCGGGCCAACGTTATCGGAGCTAGAACCACCACCAAGTGCACCACAGCCCAATGTCAGGGCTGGCGTAATATTGGTTGTTGCTCCAATGCCACCAAGGGCTGCTGGCGTATTCACTAGCATTCTGAAGACAGGTTTTTCTAATGCAAATTCGCGTACTACGTCAGGATTCTGAGTATGAATAACCAGGGTATGACCCATGCCTTCATTGGTTAGCAAAGCTAAAACTCGCTCGCACGCTGTGTGCCAGTTTTCTTCAACATACAGACCAAGTACAGGACACAGTTTTTCGCGTGAGTATGGGTTTTTCGGCGATACTGTCGTTTGTGGTGACACTAATACCGTTGTTGTAGCAGGCACAATAAAGCCCGCTTTTTGTGCTAACGTAACAGCGCACTGACCAACTAACTCTGGATTGATCATGCCATTTGGACGCAATAAGATTGCAGCAAGTTGATCTGATTCTTGTTCATTCATCAGGTAAGCACCTTGACGAACTAACTCGAAATGAACTTGGTCATAAATGCAACGCTCAGCAATAATGGATTGCTCTGACGCACAAATAACACCGTTATCAAATGTTTTACTGGTGATAATATCTTTGACGGCTTGCGGTATATTTGCACTGCGCTCAATGAATGCAGGGCCATTACCTGGGCCACCACTGATGGTAGGCGTACCTGAAGCATAAGCTGCACGCACCATGCCTTCACCACCTGTCGCTAAGATCAAAGACACATCTTTGCTCTTCATTAGCGTTTCAGTTGCTTGCATTGTTAATAACGTTACACCGTCGACAATCCCTTCAGGTGCGCCCGCTTCTAATGCTGCACGTTTAACAACATCAATTGCTTGCTGGCTACACACTTTTGCATTCGGGTGTGGCGAGAAAATGATGGCATTACCCGCTTTTAAAGCGATCAATGTTTTGTAGAAAATTGTCGACGTTGGGTTTGTCGACGGGACTAACGCTGTAATCACACCAAGTGGAACACCGACTTCCATGACCTTTTTCGCTGAATCGTCAGCAATAATGCCCACGGTTTTCATATCACGGATATGTTGGTGTACTTGGGTTGAAGCAAATAGGTTTTTAAGTACCTTGTCTTGCCAGCGACCAAAACCTGTTTCTTGGTGAGCTGACTTCGCTAACGTTTCTGCATGGCGCGCGGCTTCAGCAGCAATGTGAGCAACAATTTTATCAACTTGTTCTTGTGTGAACTTCGCAAATTGACGCTGAGCATTTTTCGCATTCTTCACCAACTCACGAGCGGCTTGAATGGATTGCAAATCTTTATCTAACATCATGACCATAATCCTTCATCTTACTTCCCGCTAGCGAGGCATCGCCCAGCCAGCAGGACTATCCTCATGCTCGGTGCTGAGAGGCAATTTTTTCGATGTCGTTATGTGGGCGAGCAATCACACGGTGTGATACCACAGTGCCAACTTTCTGAGCGGCTTCGATGCCAGACTCAACCGCAGCGTTCACAGCGCCTACATCACCTTTTACCATTACAGTCACTAAACCTGAGCCCACATTTTCGTAGCCGATAAGTTCAATATTCGCGGCTTTACACATTGCATCGGCAGCTTCAATTGCTGGAACTAACCCTTTTGTTTCAATAAGACCTAATGAGTCTCTCATCGGATATTCCTTTTATTCAGTCATGGTGTATTGAGAAACGATTTTCTCAATATCAGTATGTGGACGAGCAATCACTAGCGAAGTTACAACTTCACCAACACGCTGTGCAGATTCAACGCCTGAATCAACCGCGGCTTTTACCGCACCTACATCACCGCGAACCATCGCTGTAACTAAACCTGAACCCACATTTTCGTAGCCAATCAGATCAACATTTGCTGCTTTACACATTGCATCTGCCGCTTCAATACATGCGACCAAACCTTTAGTTTCAATCAAACCTAATGCGTCTTTCATTACAAACTCCTTGTTAGCCTTAGGCTTTATGCTTAATTACAATCTTGTCGATGTCGTTATGAGGGCGTGCAATCACTAACGATGTCACGACTTCACCCACGCGCTGTGCAGATTCAACACCTGAATCAACCGCTGCCTTTACGGCACCTACATCACCTTTGACCATGGCAGTCACTAAACCTGAACCTACGTTTTCGTAGCCAATCAGTTCGACATTCGCGGCTTTACACATTGCGTCTGCAGCTTCAACACATGCCACAAGACCTTTTGTTTCAATCAAACCTAATGCGTCACCCATGTTTGATTCCTCCGTTACTGAGATTAAATATTGTTATTAGGAGGTGGCTAGAAAAGCAGGAGGCTTGCTGTGTCATTCAATAAAAACAAGCCATTAGCGACCTCGAAATGACTATATCCCCACAAAAAACAAAATGGCAGATTACCCCTCAAATGTAAGATAATTAGCTAATTACTCTGCAATAACTGGGAATTAACACCCTTGTTTATCAAATAATCCTGTTTTTTAGGTTTTGTCGACATACTGTAAAAACATTTGCACACCATATTCTCTATTTAGTTTTCACAGAGAATTCAATTGAAAATTATTCTTATTTGTCAGTCAGTTAAGGATGATAAGTGTGAAGTTGAGCAGATATATTGCACAAGGTAATGCCATCATCTGGGGATAGGTACAGCATCAGAAGTAGCGATAGGAGAGAGAATAAGAAGATAATTGATGACTTTCATTCTCGGTATCAAAAGCAGGCATAGCAGCCTTTTCGACTGCAATGACAACATCGAGTAGCTGGCCTTCCATTTTGTATGGATCAACGTTGATACCAATAGGATAAGTAGGTGTTCAGGTAATTGACGGGATAAATAACGCGTGGGTCTGGGTAGGACAGTAATCACAATTACTGTAGAGCAATAAAGTATTGATGCAGAAAAACCCGAAGCACAAAGCGACGAGTTATTGCCTGATCATTTAATCAATGGAGCCTAATCTGTTAGCGCGCACACAAACAACGGAGAGTTAATCGAGCTCAGTAACACAGTATCATGATTAAGCTGTTTAACCTGAATTTGGAGTGCGTGATTACTGTCAGACATCTCACGCATAAAGTAGTCAAAAATCACATCGGGTGCCTCATCGATAGATGATTTACTCGACGACCAACTTTTCACTTTATACATACGTTCAAGATCAGAAACGCGCTGGCTATAATATTCAAATTTCACGTACCGCTGAAGGTATAACCAACCTGCTTTTGAATCTGAATACCCTTCCACCACCATAGATCCTTTTCCTCCGACAGCAAAATGGAAATGGACGTTAACATTAACAGTTTCGGTTTCGGTATCCTCGAAATGCATAATGGCACGAGCAGTGCATTTCATCTCCCCACTATTTTCAGGCATGACTTTAGCTAAAAAAGGGAGAGTACAAAGCAGAAAAAGAATAAGCGCATAAAAGAAAAATATCTTACCACTTTTATTTGAATGCATGCTTATTTCCAAGAATAGTAAAAGTAATTATCGCAGTAGGCATATGGGTTATTTTCATTCTTTGCACATTGCGCCATGAAAGTTCGGCCTAGCCCTTTATTTTTAAACTTATCGCTGTAATAGAAAATAAAGCGCCGGTCATCATTACATTCAAGCGATAACTTTTCGCGTACTGCATCGAAACTTAGTTTATAACTTTTACCCATCTCACTATTTATCATTTTCTCATTAGAAAACAATTCACAAACCTGATCTGAAACTTGGTTAAGTTGCACAATATTAATGGATCGTTCAGAGATAATGGCCGTCCACAATAAAACCAATGCCGCTGTAAACAAAACTGCACTTGCCATCATCCAGTTACGCTCTTGCTCTTCAGTCTGCTCTGGTAACTCTGTCGCTGTCGCTGTCGAGCTATCAGCCACCTCAGCGGATTCATTCGGCTCTTGTGCTGACTCTTCCTGATTAATAAACAACGGGTGTAATTGATTACCATCAATCACTTCAATGACTAAATCTTTGCTTAACTCTAATCTACCGCGCGCGACGGTGATGATAGCGTTCTCAATTTGATAGTTACGAAAAGATTTACGCAATAAGCTCAGGTATTGGTTTAGATTACTATTGGATGAAGTGAGTCCATTATCATCCCATACTTTCTGCATTATCTCATCACGAGTTATTACCCCGGGATTCTGTAGTAAAAAATAGAGTAAAGCATTTGCTGTAATTGAAAGGTGTGTATCCGAAGTACCATTATCATCAATACTTAATGTTGCATCCGTGGCATCATAATAAAGAAATCCATTAATTTTGTACTTCATGTTTCAACTACAAATCCATCTAAATAATAAAACCGTTCTATTCTTATCTTATCAATGCAACACACAGTATATTTACCATTATTACATCTCATAAACATTTTCAAAGCATATGAAAGGTGTTTGCTTTATAGATATACTAGATAGTAGTGCTATAAAGATTTTCCAGTATGATTTAGATCAATCTATACTTGTCATACCAGTGTGTAATTTACTATTCTGTCAACTAAATCACATCTTGCATAAATACTTTTTCATCAATCGGTATTTATCGACCTAAATTTATACCCTGAGGGAACATTACAGATATTTGATAGGAGTTACACTGGGAAGTAACAAAATGACTAGCACTTTTCGATGAAGAGTTTAGAGAGTTTAGAGAGTTTAGAGAGTTTAGAGAGTTTAGAAGGAATAATAGGAAGCAAACAATCTATTGCCAGCCTCCAGGTATCAAGTAACAGAGATCTTGCGTGGATTAACTAAATACATTAGTTATTCCCTTTCAAACAACCAGAGTCTGATTCAAGGTCAATAACAGCAAGCACTACAATAGACACAAAAAAAACACTATAACCTAACCAAAACCAAGTACTCATTGCATAGCCTACATAATAGTTTTCCGATCGCTCCTTCATTTTCTTTGTCATCCATTGACACTGTCATTATAGATTCGATAACAAACCATTTCAATATGCACCTAAGCCTTATTATTAGATACCCGCTATCATTCCAATATTTAGTAACCTAACCTGAATCTCATTAACAAGAAGTTTAGCTGAGTACCAAAACATTCTGTGTGATATTTTCGCTTCAAACCATCCTAAATCGAACACTTCTTTGCTGACAACACAAGTCCATTTATACTGACAGCTCTCAATTAAGCAATGTAGGCGAATAGCTAAATGACTCATCACGAAGCCTTTTTCACTAATGCCACGGGAAATAAGATTTTTACACAATCGTGGCACGCTGAAGGTAATCAACCACAAGCCATCGTCATTGTTGTTCATGGCTTAGGTGAGCATTCTGGGCGTTATCAAAACCTCATCCAAACCTTACTCCCTCACAACATTACCGTGTATGGTCTTGATCATACGGGCCATGGGAAAAGTGAAGGCAAAAGAGTCTATATAGACAAGTTTGATGAGTTCATTGATACGCTTGATAGCTATGTTGATCAGGTAAAAGAGACTCGCCCTGATTGTCCTCTTTTCCTTATCGGGCACAGCATGGGCGGTTTAATCACCTCTACCTATCTTCTTCAGCATCAAAACAAGGTTAACGGAGCGGTTCTCTCTGCACCGGCGATTCAACCACCAGCACAAATTTCTCCGCTTCTAATTAAACTGGGAAAATATATTGCAGCAATCGCACCAGCCCTACCTGCTGTCGCGCTTGATATAAAAGGCATAAGCCGCGATCCCAGCGTTATTGAACGTTACCTACAAGACCCATTGGTACATTCAGGTAATGTAACAGCAGGATTAAGCCGCCAAATACAGCAGGCCATGGACAATATGGCTCAAAATGCCCATCTGATTAATCTGCCCTTACTTATATTACAAGGAACTGAAGATCGATTAGTAAACCCACGAGGGGCGAATTTTTTGGTTAACGCCGTTTCAAGTACAGATAAAACACTCAAACAATACGATGGCTTATATCATGAATTGTTTAATGAGCCAGAGAAAGAACACGTACTAAAAGATCTTTCTGAGTGGCTAGCACTACATATTGTAGGCAGTGCACTTTAATAAAATAAGCCGAATATAAAAACGACCGCTTTTAAAGGCGGTCGTTACTGGTATTAACACGGTTGGGTTGCTAGCGTTTACTTCGTTCTTTATCACGCGGCTTTGAAGGGCAAGCACTGGCACAGCTATCACAACTTCCGCACTCCCCTTTCTTTTTCCAAAGCTTCTGATAAAGATAATAAACCGCCGCTGCCACAATCAAACCAAACAGTGCTATATCTTGCCAATGATTAGCGGCATCAGTAACAAGCGCAGAACTGGAATTACCCATTTTCATTCCTTAGCTGTTGAGGCGTCAACCATCGTTGTTTCCAGCGTTTTAACGTATCGCTGCAAGCCACTAGCAACAGAGTAGCTAAGCTTGTGCCATATATCCAAGACATCATGGCAATACCAGATAGTGCAAATAAATTGCCAAGGGTATACGCGGTTGTTGCAACCAAAAAGCCTAAACCTGTTGGCAAGAATATCGCGAGTAACATCCAACGATACTGACCTGTTTGCACTCGGATCATGATCATCGTTGCTAAACATGGTGGATATAAAGCAAAGAACAAAATCACTGCAACCGCAGACAAATCACTACTGCCTTTGTCTTTGGTTTCCGAACTCATTCGGGCTTCAAGTGTGTCATTACTGTCGTCATCTTGCTGGAATAACACACCCAACGTTGCAACGCTGCTTTCACGGGCAGCAAAAGAAGACAGCAAGGCAACATTGATCTTCCAATCAAAGCCTGCCAATTGTGTCACTGGCTCCATTGAACGACCTAGCTGACCTAACAAGGAAGTTTCTAAGCGTAACTCTTTCATCTTACGTCTAATTTTCTTACGTGATGATGCTAACTTCCGAAGCTCTCGACTGATTTTTTTCGCTGCTTTATCGCCTTTAGGAGGCACAACTAAAGGATAAAACAACGCATTACGTTCAGAGAAAGCCACATTCACCGATTTAGACGCGCTCGGGCTAGTGGCATTCAATTTCGCACGCTTAAAGTCAGTGTAATAATTCACTAATGCTGATAGTTCAGCGGCAGGGACATTGTCTAAGTACGGGTTACCTTTTAGCTTAGTGTAAAAACGATCGATGGCTGCCGTTGCTTGCTGCTCAAACGTTTGTTGCTGACTATTGGGTACACCCGGGAATTGAAGCAAACAGAAAATCACCACTGATACTGCAATCACTATGGTGCCGACCTTCTTGATATAAATCCACGTTCGTTCAAACGCACGCGTCAGTACACTGCGCAATGTTGGCATATGGTAACGCGGTAATTCCATAACGAAAGGGGCCGTTTCTGTCCCTCTCAATACAGTTTTCGTCAGTAACTTGGCAACTAAAAGTGCCGCGATAATCGTGATTGTTGCAATATAGAACATCATTAATGCTTTATGTTCTACAAAGAAAATACTAACTAACAAGGTATACAGGGGGACTTTCGCCAAACAGTTCATGAATGGCACCGTTAAAATAGTGGCTAACCGTGCACGGTGATCGGGAATGCCTTTGGTTGCCATGATACCAGGTACAGCACAGCCACCAGCAAACACTCCACTTAAAATCATCGGTAAAGTACTCTGCCCATGCAGCCCAAATTTGTGCAAAATTTTATCGACGATAAAAGCGATTCGAGCCATGTAGCCAGAATCTTCTAATGCGGCTATTAAACCAAATAGGATCAAGAAAATAGGTACATAGTTTAATAGTGTATTGGCCGAATCGACGATCCATAGACCCATAGAGCGCACATAAGGATCATGTAAAAAGCCAGCCGCAGGTAAAAATCCAGCGATAAATTCGCGCGTAGCAGCCAAATAAGGCCAAGTGTAGTTGGTCAGCTCATAGCCATAGACAATTGATAGTTGGTAAATAAGAAATACCGTGGCTAATAATACGCATGGCGCGATATAGCGGTTCAGCACCCAACGATCAATTTTTTCTGTTCTTGTCTCTTTATCTGGTGTGGCTTCATGCACAACATCTTGTAATAACTGCTGAATGAAACCATTCCGGCACGTCATCACATAATCACTCACCGACATGGTAAGCAATGCTGTCAGATTGGGAATAGTCTCTTCCAACCATACCGATATTTTCTCCCACTCCTCTGTAGGCAACGCTTCTTTAAGTTGCCCTTCAACTACGGCGTCTTGCTCTAATAAACGTAACGCCAACCACTCTATCGGCTGGCCGAGGTAGTGTTGATTAGACTGCAACAATAATACTAACTGTTGCTGGGCCTGGGTTAATTTAGGTAACGAATACGGTAGCTGAGTAACGGTGGCTGTTGAAATCGAATCGGCGATTAACTGCTTTCCACGCGCTTGCTTACCTATTGTCTCAATAACAGGTAAACCAAGACGTTTCGACAACAAATCAGAATCAATGGTGATACCTTCCGATTGGGCAATATCCATCATATTAATAACAAGAACAAGAGGCTGAGATTGCTCAATCAATTGCATTGTTAAGTTCAAACCACGGGAAAGGTTTACTGCATCTAACACATTCAACACTGCTGTTGGTTTTAAGTCACTCAAAGCCTGCCGTGTGACGCGCTCTTCAAGCGAAAAACTCGATAAGCTATAGGTGCCAGGTAAGTCAACAAGACCACAGGTTTCATTACCAACCTTAAAGAAGCCCACCTTCTTATCAACCGTCACTCCAGGGTAATTTGCCACATGCTGACGCGCACCTGTGAGCATATTAAAAAGCGTGGATTTGCCTGCATTTTGTTGTCCAGCCAATAAAATCGTCATTTCGCTACTCCTTACTTTCAGCACGATTTTCCAGTAACTCAACTGAAACCATTTTTGCTTCTGCAATACGTAAACTCACACTTGCACGCCCCACCTTAACTTGAATAGGGTCACCAAATGGCGCATAACGAACTAATTTAATTAGCGTTTGAGGGAGAAGACCAAGATCCATCAGCCTTTGTCTTATTGCTCCTTCAGCATGATGTTGAAGAATAATTGCGTGTTGATGAGGGTGCAGTTGATCAAGTTTCATTTGAATAGTCGATATGAGATGTAAGGCATAATCTACTGAATTTACGTATATTGATAAACAAACTCAACTGCAAATAACAATAGTTATTATTAAGATGATCGCGATCAATTTTATGTCGAATGAAGCAGAATTTAACTGCGACTTAATTTAAAGTCGCGCCATCAATTCAGCGAGAGGCTGATACAAAAATAACCTGAAGGAATACCCTATGCGTTTTCAACAATTAGCTCTTATCACAGTCCTTTTTACCCCCACAATTGCGCTTGCTCATACGCCACTATGTTCATGCTATGACTCTGGTGATGGCACGGTACTTTGCGAAGGTGGCTTTTCAGATGGATCGTCAGCAACAGGGGTAGAAGTAAAAGTAATTAACGACAGTGATGAATTAGTCGTGAAAGGCAAAATGAATGAAGACAGTGAATTTGAATTCAACAAGCCAAAGTCGGGTTATCACGTTGAATTTAACGCGGGCCCTGGACACATCATCACCATCGATAGCGAAAATATTGTTGAATAATTTCTGGAAATAAAACGAACTCTGACACTCTATAAGGATAATACGATCATGAAAAAAACAACTCTTGCCCTTCTTGGCGCAGCAACTCTCTCTTTTTCAGCAGCAAGCCATGCTCACTTTCAAATGGCATACACGCCAGAGATGCAACTCGCTAAACCTGCGACGCTAGACATGAAATTGGTATTTGGACACCCAATGGAAAATGGCCATGTGATGGATATGGAGAAACCATTAGAATTCTTCGTTCAATTCAAAGACAAGCGCACAGACCTGATGTCTAAACTAAAAGAAATCAGCTGGCAGGGCCCTGAAAATAAAGCAAAAGCATACCAAGCAGACGTAAAAGTACAGCGTAACGGTGACTACATTTTTGCTGTAGTGCCAACGCCTTACTACGAGAAAAACGAAGACGTCTACATTCAGCAGATCACTAAAAGCTTCGTGAATAAAGGGGCGATGCCGACAGGTTGGGAAGAACCACTTGGTCTTAAAACAGAAATCCTACCATTAAACAAACCATACCAAGTTTTCGCGGGCGGCACATTCAGCGGTAAAGTCATCAGCGACGGTAAACCCGTTGCAGGTGCAGAATGTGAAATCGAATTTGTAAATACTGACATTAATCTAGAAAAGAATGCATTCGGTAAAACCAATTACCGCGAAGCACCTGCATCAGCTATTGTAGCGTTTACCGATGATAACGGTGTATTTACGTTTGGTATCCCTAAAGCGGGCACTTGGGGCTTTGCATGTCTAGGCACTGGTCCTGATACAGAATACCAAGGTAAAGAACTGTCTCAAGATGCTGTCATTTGGGTACAAGCTAAAGAGCTTTAAACCCAACAACACTGACTCTGTAAAAGTGAGTCAAGTGTATTAAAACAGGGTAATCATAAACGGAAGCTTGCCTTCCGTTTTTCTTTTTGGCACCAAGTACTGTCGATGATAAAATGTGATAAAGTAACATCCCACATCAAACCAAATTCGATGAAAATGGTGTCATGACAAAGCTGCTTTTACCTTCTACTTATATAGCCTTTTTTACTCAACTCCGCCGACGCTTTTCGATACTACTGCTCGGGGCATTATGTATTATACCTTCGGTATCTATTGCACACCCTCACTCTTGGGTCGATATTCAAACCGAAGTATTAGGGAGCTCAACCCATATAACAGGCTTAAGAATGCATTGGACGTTTGATGCAATGACTTCTGCCTATATGCTCGATGGTGAAGATACGTCAGCAAAAAATAAAGTCACGACTTTCCAAACTATTGCTGATTCTGTAATGGAAAACCTATTGCAGGAACACTACTTCACGTACTTCTACCAAAATGAGCAACCGATCAAATATAAGGTATCGCCTGGGGGGTCGTTAAGCCAAGATAGAATGAAAATCACTTTAAGTTTTGAGCTGCCTCTAGCTACCCCTCAACCGCTCCCTGAAAAGCCATTAGAGTTACGCGTATTTGAACCCAGCTATTACGTTGATCTGGCATGGAAAGCGAACAGCGATATCACCCTTGCTGAACCGCTGAAAGAACACTGCCAAGTGAGGGTGATTAAACCAAATCCGACAGCTGAACAAATGAGTTACGCTATGTCGTTGCCAGCCGATGCAGATCCTGATAACGCATTAGGTCAACTTTTTACTCAAACAGTCACTATTGTCTGTCAACCAAAGCTCTAATCAAGGTCAGTCAAATGCAATCAACCCGCTCTTCAGTCGCTCATTGGCTCTTTTCGATTTATGGCTTACTCACAGTATTAAGTTTGTTTAGCATCGTGGGCTACATCTTGTGGCAAGCTTGGCCAGCACTGCTCCTATCCGGTATGCAATGGCAACGCAGCCTCTATAGCACGTTAAGTGAATTGCTGTTTGATGCGAAAACGGAGCCACTCTCGGCCAGCATCAGCTTAGTGAGTGTTAGTCTATTGTATGGCATTTTACACTCTCTGGGGCCGGGTCATGGCAAGGTCATCGTCTCGACCTATGTGGCGACCCATCCCGCCAAAGTAACCATTAGCTTATGGATCACGTTACTGTCTGCATTAATGCAAGCCATTGTCGCGATCAGTCTCGTTTCTACTTTACGTTTTGTTTACCATACCTCCATGCGCGACATTAGCGCCCACGCTGACACCTTTGTCACTTGGAGTTTTTATGCCGTAATTGCTTTGGGTATTGCGCTAATAACACGCAGTCTCCGCACCTTATGGCGAATGCAGCTAACTAATAAAGCGCAAGATACTAACGTACCAAGCATGCAGGCTTGCTGCCATCATCATGCTTCTGCCGATAGCGTAAACCAAACAACATCCAAAAAAGAAATTGTCAGTATCATTGCCAGCATTGGTATCCGACCATGTACTGGCGCCATTATGGTGCTGCTGTTTTCCAATATGGTCGATATGTATTGGCTTGGCATAGTCAGTGCTATCGTGATGGCATTAGGAACCGCAATGACAACCTCTACCCTCGCAATGATGACAATTACAGGCAAGAAGTTGGCTCACTTTTATATTAAACATAATACGACTAAACCGACGTCAGTATTAACCGATCTTCGTCCTGTGGTACAAGCATTAGGAGGGGGGGCACTCATCATCCTTGGCATGGTGATGTTGCAGTCACAAGTACCGGGCATGTCCTCTGTTTTTTAATCTAGGTTTAACGACAGTTTACTTTGCACAAATAAAAAATCCCTAGCCAAAAGCTAGGGATTTTTTTAACACTCATCTATTAACATTCATGCTTCTTAAAGCAAAATGCCAAACTAGTTAAGTAAATAGGATAAGACCCCAAGTAACAGTCACCAGTGTCAACGCCACAAATACAGCCGCTGAACCAATGTCTTTTGCTCGGCCACTTAACTCATGGAATTCCGAACCTACACGGTCAACAACCGCTTCAACAGCTGAGTTAAGAAGTTCTACAATCACCACGATGAATAATGAGCCAATCATCACGACTTGCTCTAATTTAGTGACAGGTAAGAAAAAAGTAACGACAGTCAACAATGCCATTAATACGATTTCTTGACGAAAAGCAGCTTCGTGTTGCCAAGCCGCCTTTAAGCCTTTCATGGAGTAACCCGTCGCGTCAATAACGCGTTTAATACCGGTAGCACCAGGTTTCATGTAGATTTTCCTATATATAGAACTAAATTAAGATGCATTATTTTGAACATGTCGCAAACATGTCTAGCGCTGGTTTGTATTCACTTGTTTCGATATCCATCAAACCTAAGATTGAATGGAAGAAGTTGTCATGTGAATACTCGCCTTGCGCCATTTCCTGAAGACACTCAGTATTTAACTTATGCTTCTTGGTGAAGCTATCAGACATCCAAGTAACCATAGGTACATGCGTTTGGTAATCAGGGGCAATCGCGTACGGTAGACCATGTAAGTAGATACCGTTTTCACCTAATGATTCACCGTGATCAGACACATAAAGCATGGCTGTATTTACGCTATCGTCTTGTGCTTTCAGTGTATTGATCACTTCACTCAACAAGTAATCCGTATATAGCAAGGTATTATCGTAAGTGTTCACTAACTCTTCTTTGGAGCAATTCTGAATTTCAGCCGTATCACAGGTTGGCGTGAATTTTTTAAACTCATCAGGGTAACGTTTATAGTACGTAGGACCATGGCTACCTAGCAGGTGCAATACAATCACACCGTCCTTTTTGATGGCTGTAATCTCTTCGTCCAAGTTTTCAAGTAAAACACCGTCAAAACAGGTTCCCCTTGTACACAGTTCCTCACTTTTAGATTTGCTCGAATTAATATACGGCACGCGGTCGCAAGCACCTTTACAACCACTGTTGTTGTTCTTCCAAAGCACATCCACACCCGCGTGATCCAGCACATCTAATAGCCCTTCCTGGTGACGAGCAGTAGAAGCACTGTAAGATGACTTGGTCATATTCGAGAACATACATGGCAAAGAAACAGCTGTTGCAGTACCACATGAGCTAACATTCGGGAAGTTAATCACCCCCTCTTGCTTTGCTAGGTATTCGTTGGTTTCTTTCTCATAACCATTAAACGATGAGTTCATGGCACGCGCCGTTTCACCTACAACCACAACTAACACATTTTTTTGCTCGTTATCAGCATTGCGATTTACCGCATCTGTACCAATTTGGACAAATGGTAAGTTGGCTTCATACAAACGAGTTTTCGCAACACGGAACGTAGCTGTAATATAGTTAGTAGGATTAAGCGTCGATTTGATTTCTGCATTATTACGAAGTAACGATGCATAATCTTTGTAGTACATAGAGGCAATCAGAGCAACCACGACAACTGAACCAACAATACTTAGCGTTTTGAAGATCACTTCTTTAATTACGCCATTAAATTTAACTTCAATGCGACTCATAATGAAAAGTGGAATAACCGCTAATGATACAAACCACAATACAACCGATGTTGACATGTAGCTGGTCGCTTCATTGGTATCGGTTTCAATCACATTTACGATCATATCGTAATCAAGTACAACACCGTATTGGTGCATACCAAATGTCGCCATTGACGAAATAATAATGATCAAGCCAATCACCGCGCGGTGAAGGTATGGCCATGTGAACAAGGTGAATACCACATTCATTATCGCCAAGATAAAGAAAGGCAGAGACAACTTGAACCCCATTGACGCATCAGGCAGGGATTCAAAGATAATGTCTAAGCGTTCCCAAACGGCAATATTTTGGAAAATAGTAAAAAATAAAGCAATGAGCAGTGTGTATACAATGCTATTTAAGCGGATTTTCATTCGTATAGCGCCAGTATGTTCGTTTCTCTAAGAAACTGGTCAAAAATTCTTCCAGATTATGCACGTCATACAAAAAAAAGTAAAAAATAATTCTCAACAAGCATTAGGTT
>NZ_NOIF01000061.1 GCF_002265265.1 Photobacterium sanguinicancri | reverse complement strand
TCTGTATATAAAAAAGCAGCCATTGGCTGCTTTTTTAATGCGCGGCGTTCACCCAGAATGAGCGTTATTGTGCGAGGAAAAATTGATAAGCTGGGTTGGCTGTTTCATCTTTCCACTGGTAGCCAAGTTCTCGTAAGTAACTAGTAAATGAGAGAACATCATTTTCTTCAAGTTCAAAACCACAGAGTACTCGGCCATAATCAGCGCCGTGGTTACGGTAGTTAAATAAACTGATATTCCAACGGGTGCCCAGTGTATTTAAGAATTTCAGTAATGCCCCTGGGTATTCCGGAAATTCAAAGCTATAGAGCTTTTCTTGTAACGGCTTCGATGGGCGTCCACCAATCATGTAGCGCACGTGCAGTTTTGCCATTTCATCATCAGACAGATCCACCACGGGATAACCGCCTTGGCGTAAATCTTCGATAATGCCGTCGAGTTCTTCTTGTCCTTGCATCAATCGTACACCGACAAACACATTAGCCAAGCTGTCATCACTGTAACGGTAGTTAAACTCAGTGACAGCACGGCCTCCTAGAATGTGACAAAAATCGAGGAAAGCGCCTTGGCGTTCAGGAATGGTGATTGCCAACAAGCCTTCGCGTTTCTCACCGAGCTCACAGCGTTCCGAGACATAGCGTAAGCCGTGGAAGTTGAGGTTGGCCCCAGATAATACCGCCGCTAACTGTTTATTTTTGAGCTGGTGGCGATCGGCATACTTCTTCAAACCTGCCAGCGATAGTGCACCGGACGGCTCGGCAATTGCCCGAGTATCCTCAAAAATATCTTTTACCGCCGTACAAATTTCATCTGAACTCACGGTGATCACGTCATCAAGGTGTTGTTGGCATAAGCGGAAAGTCTCATCGCCTATGCGTTTAACGGCCACACCATCGGCAAACATGCCGACCTGATCCAGAGTGACGGGTTCGCCTGCAGCCAGTGCTGCTTTTAGACAGGCAGAGTCTTCGGCTTCAACACCAATCACTTTGATTTGTGGCAATAACTGTTTGAGAAGGACTGCGACACCTGCGGCTAGGCCCCCACCCCCGACAGGTAAAAACACATAATCAAGGTGACCATTTTGCTGGAGTAACTCCATGCCGATGGTGCCCTGCCCTGCAATCACTTGTGGGTGATCAAAGGGAGGTATAAAGGTAAAGTGATGTTGCTCGGCAAGCTCGACAGCGCGGGCTTTGGCTTCATCAAAATTATTGCCATGCAACACCACTTTCCCTCCAAAACTTTTAACCGCTTCTACTTTGATGTTGGGGGTGGTTAATGGCATGACGATAGTGGCTTGTACCCCTAAGTGTTTGCCTGAGAGTGCTAACCCTTGTGCGTGGTTGCCAGCTGATGCGGCAATCACCCCTGCTTGCTGTTGAGCTAGCGTTAACTGCGACATCATGTTGTAAGCGCCACGCAATTTAAAAGAATGCACGGGCTGACGGTCTTCACGTTTCAGTTGGATCTGATTGCCACTGCGCTCTGATAATCGTGGTAACGTTTGTAAGGGGGTAACTTGCGCCACCTCATAAACAGGAGCACGAAGAATATCGCGTAGATACTCTGCGCTACTTAATGGTGCTTGCGAGGCGGTGTCGTTAACCTGCTGGATGTCATTCATGGCGATTATCCTTCCAGTTTGGACTTGTCGCGGATGGCGCCTTGGTCTGCACTGGTCGCGAGTAAAGCGTAAGCACGAAGTGCATAAGAAACATCACGTTGACGATCGACTGGTTTCCAACCGCGCTGATCAGCTTTGGCACGACGCTCTGCTAATGATTTTTCATCGACCTTCAGCTCGATGCTACGATTAGGAATATCAATGGCAATTGTGTCGCCATTTGTGATTAACCCAATAGTGCCACCGCTTGCTGCTTCTGGTGAGACATGGCCAATCGACAGGCCCGAGGTACCACCCGAGAAACGACCATCAGTAATTAATGCACACTCTTTGCCGAGCCCCATCGACTTCAGATAAGTGGTTGGGTACAGCATTTCTTGCATACCTGGGCCGCCTTTTGGCCCTTCGTAGCGGATCACTACGACATCGCCAGCTTTGACTTTACCCCCTAAGATACCTTCAACAGCACTGTCTTGGCTTTCAAATACCACGGCGGGGCCCGTGAAGGTTAGGCAGCTTTCATCAACTCCTGCGGTTTTTACGATACAGCCATTAAGTGCCATATTGCCTGATAAGACAGCCAGGCCACCATCTTGGCTAAACGCATGTTCTTTTGTTCGGATACAGCCATTTTCACGATCGTCATCCACCGTATCCCAACGGCAGCTTTGTGAAAAAGCTTGAGTGGTGCGAATGCCTGCAGGCCCTGCACGGAAGAAATCTTTTATCTCTTGTGATTCAGTTACGGCAATATCATAAATCGGCAATGTTTGTGCAAAGCTTTGGCCTAGGATGTTATGGCAATCGCTATGAAATAGCCCTGCGCGATTCAACTCTCCCAAGATGCCATAGACGCCCCCCGCACGGTGGACATCTTCCATGTGATATTTAGGGGTGGATGGTGCGACTTTGCAGAGGTGTGGCACTCGGCGAGACATCCGATCAATGTCTTCCATCGTGAAGTCGATCTCGCCTTCTTGCGCTGCTGCTAATAAATGCAAGACGGTGTTGGTCGAACCGCCCATCGCGATATCGAGTGCCATTGCATTTTCAAACGCTTTTTTATTGGCGATATTACGGGGCAGTGCGTTGATGTCATCGTCTTGGTAATAACGTTTGGTTAAATCAACAATACGTTTTCCCGCATTGATGAACAGTTGTTCACGGTCGGCATGGGTTGCCAGCATAGAACCATTACCCGGCTGACTTAAACCAAGTGCTTCAGTTAGGCAGTTCATCGAGTTAGCAGTAAACATGCCTGAGCACGATCCACATGTCGGGCAGGCTGATCGTTCGATCTGCTCACTTTGCTCGTCTGAGACTTTAGGATCCGCGCCTTGGATCATGGCATCCACAAGATCGAGCTTGAGGATTTGATCCGATAGCTTGGTTTTCCCTGCCTCCATTGGGCCGCCAGACACAAAAATAACCGGAATATTGAGGCGCAGTGATGCCATTAGCATGCCCGGGGTGATTTTGTCACAGTTAGAAATGCACACCATGGCATCGGCACAGTGGGCGTTAACCATGTACTCGACCGAATCGGCGATGAGTTCGCGAGATGGCAGCGAATACAGCATGCCGCCATGCCCCATCGCGATACCATCATCGACTGCTATGGTGTTAAATTCTTTGGCGATCCCGCCTGCTTTTTCAATTTCCCCCGCAACCAGTTGTCCCATATCTTTTAAATGCACATGGCCAGGAACAAATTGGGTGAAGGAATTCACTACGGCAATAATCGGCTTACCGAAATCTTCATCTTTAACGCCAGTGGCGCGCCATAAAGCGCGGGCTCCAGCCATATTACGGCCGTGAGTGGTGGTGGCGGAACGGTACTTAGGCATAACTACAAATATCCTTTTTGTTGCATCACCCGCTGAGTTTGATAGCTGCGGGTGATGGCGGTGATTCTTAGCGGTGGCTTATTTCTTCTCTGGGTAGACGTAATCTAACCAGCCCCATTTATCTTCAGTGGTGCCGTTAAACAGGCCAAAGTAAGTTGCTTGAATAACTTTGGTGATAGGGCCTCGTTTACCTTCGCCAACGGTGATTTGGTCAACCGAGCGTACTGGAACAATTTCAGCTGCGGTACCTGTCATGAATATTTCGTCGGCTAAGTACAGCGCTTCGCGCGCGATGTTCTCTTCGCGTACTTCGTAGCCCAGCTCTTTGGCTAACACCATGATCGAATCGCGAGTAATACCCGGTAAAATGGCACTGGTGGCTGGCGGGGTTAGCAGTACCCCATTTTTGATCACAAAGATGTTTTCGCCAGCACCTTCAGACAGATAACCATCAACGCTAAGGGCGATACCTTCGGCGTAACCATGACGGCGTGCTTCACTACCGACAAGTAGTGACGACAGGTAGTTTCCCCCAGCCTTGGCGGCGGTAGGGATCGTATTGGGTGCGGCACGATTCCAACTTGAAATCATGGCATCGACGCCGTTTTCGAGAGCTTCTTCACCCAAGTATGACCCCCAAGGGAAAGCCGCAACAATTAAATCCATTTCGGTATCAACTGGCGGACAAACCCCCAAGCCAACATTACCAACATAGCCCAGAGGACGAATATAGGCCGATTCGAGTTTATTGACGCGAATGGTTTCGCGACAGATTTCCATTAGCTCATCAGCGCTGTAGGGGATTGGGAAACGGTAAATCTTGGCGGAGTTTTTTAGGCGCTCCATGTGCTCTTTATGACGGAATACGATTGGGCCTTTTGGGGTGTTATAGCAACGAATGCCTTCAAAAACCGAGGTGCCATAGTGCATTGCGTGAGTCAGCACGTGGACATTAGCCTCGCCCCAAGGAACCATGTCACCATTAAACCAAATAAAATCTGCTGTATTTGCCATTTTGCATTTCTTCCTTATGCACTAGTCTTGGTTTTCTAAGAGAGTTGTTGTTACGGTGCGAATATCCCAAAGTTTTTCAATTTGGTTGACCAGAGTGCTGATTGGTCGATCGCTATCAACCACAATTTCAACGCTGGCAACCTTACTTTCATGGTTCTGAGTCGCGATGACTTTCTTGATAATAAAGCCACGGTGACGAATAACGCGCAATACTCGCTCTAGTAATACTGGTTTATCATCCGCTTTGATGTCGAGTAAATATCTATCCATTAGGTGTTCTCCAGCATATCTTGGTTAGCCGCGCCCGGTGGTACCAGTGGCCATACATTTTCTTCTTCTGAGATTAATACATGGAGTAAGTAGGCGGTGTCACTGGCCAGCATTTCCTGTAGGGCTGGCTCGACCTCGTCTTTTTTGGTGATGGTTTTCCCTGGAATATCAAAGGCCTTGGCGAGCATCACGAAATCTGGGTTGTCATCAAGAATGGTTTCACTATGGCGGCCATCAAAAAACAAGGACTGCCACTGCCTTACCATGCCGAGGCGTTGGTTGTTGATTAACACCATTTTAACGGGGATCTGCTTGCGTTTTAGGGTGCCCAGTTCTTGGACATTCATCATAAACGAGCCATCTCCCGAGATTAAGATCGACTCATCGTCGGGGCGTGCTACTTTGGCCCCCATGGCTGCAGGTAGACCAAACCCCATGGTGCCAAGGCCTGCGGAGGTAATGTAATTTTGGGGTTCGCGCGGCTGAATATGTTGGGCTGCCCACATTTGGTGTTGGCCGACATCGGTAGAGACCATTGCGGTGTCGGGCATCATGTCAGACAGTTGCTTCATTAATCCAGGTGCGTAAATGAGCTCACCGGGGTGGTCGTAACGCCATTTGAAATCGCGGCGTAAGCTATCGCAATGATTCAACCAAGGGGCAATAGATTGGCTCAGCTCTAGTTGAGGCAAAATGGTATTAATATCGCCACGTAGTGCTGCATGTGCTTGGCGGAGTTTATTGAACTCAGCGGCATCAATATCTAAGTGGATCACTTTTGCATGAGGGGCAAACGTATCTAGCTTCCCTGTCACTCTGTCATCAAAACGCGCACCGACCACAATTAATAAGTCAGATTCTTGTACGACTAAATTTGCGGCTTTAGTGCCATGCATGCCTAGCATCCCCAAATAATGAGGGTGATGACGTTCAATTGTGCCTAATCCTTTTAAGGTGCTCACTGCTGGCATTGGATTGATCTGCAAGAATTGGCGAACGGTATGGGTTGCTTTTGCTAACTGAACTCCGCCCCCAACGTACAAGACCGGACGCTCGCTTGCGGCCAGTAGTTGCTGCGCTGTTTGTAGTGATTTACTGCAAACTTGAGGGATTACGGGTGGTGTAAAAGAAGGGAGAGTATCAACAGGGGTTTGTGCTAACTGTACATCTTTGGCGATATCGACAATAACTGGGCCGGGGCGCCCTGATTTTGCTACTTCAAATGCTTCAGACAAGGTGGGGGCTAACTCGTCAATGTCGGTAACCAAATAACTGTGCTTGGTACAGGATAACGACATTCCAATCACATCCATTTCTTGGAATGCATCGGTGCCGATGTGGGTACTGGCTACCTGACCTGTGATGGCCACTAGCGGGACGGAATCGAGAAAGGCATCGGCTAAGCCAGTAACGAGGTTGGTTGCTCCTGGCCCTGAGGTTGCCATGCATACTGCAACCTCTTGGGTTGCACGTGCCATTCCAATCGCGGCCATTGCGGCTCCCTGCTCGTGACGGCAAAGAATATGCTCAACACCACCGTCGTAGAGTGCATCATAAATTGGCATGATTGCACCGCCTGGGTAGCCGAATATTGTTGTTATTCCTTGTTGCTGCAGTGCTGTTACAACTAACTCTGCCCCTGTCATCACGATCCCCTTATTCCATATTGCGGATTGTCTATTGCTTATAGTTAGAAAAAAGCCCCCGGACCTTGTGGTTACGGGGGCTTGTGCGTTGTTTCTTTTGCGTTTGTTTAACGCCTAGCACTCCCCGTTGCGGTGAGAATAATCACCACAATGACGTTAATAATGAGTACGAGGGCTTTGGCGTTAAATCGCATTGTTATCTATCCAACTAATTTGTTTATTTGTTGTGCTTACTAAGTGGTAACACAGACATGAGTCGCATGACAAGCAAAAACTAAGGATTTGTTTTCATTTCCTCTGCATATATAGGCTAAGCATGAAACGAAATTGATAACTTTCATTAACTTATTGGTGTGAACCATCATCAGGATGATTAAATTATGACTTTGGCCATTGTTCATAGCCGTGCGTGTGTTGGAGTGAATGCACCGCCTGTTACCGTGGAAGTACATATTAGTAATGGGATGCCAGCGCTCACGTTAGTCGGGCTGCCTGAAACCACCGTGAAAGAGGCCCGTGATCGGGTACGCAGTGCGATTGTAAATGCCAACTTTGAGTTCCCCTCACGCCGTATTACCGTCAACTTAGCCCCTGCGGATTTACCGAAAGAAGGGGGCCGTTTTGACTTGCCTATTGCTCTTGGCATACTTGCAGCATCAGGACAAATACCGACAACTAAGCTACCTAACCATGAATTTTTAGGCGAGTTAGCGTTATCTGGCCAGCTTCGTGCTGTTAAAGGTGCATTGCCTGCCGCCCTTGCAGCAAAACGGTTGAGTCGCTGCTTAGTGGTTCCCGATGGTAATGGTGATCAGGTTGGTCTGGTGGAAGGTTGTGAGCATAAATCAGCGGCTGATTTACTGGCGGTGTGTGGGTATTTATGTGACCAGCAGCCTCTCTCTTTGTTCCAACGTACCGCGACTGAAGATGTGGTTATTGTTGATGATTATCAGCGCGATATGCAAGATATTATCGGCCAACAACAAGGTAAACGTGCGTTAGAAATTGCGGCGGCTGGTGGTCATAACGTGCTGTTTCTCGGGCCGCCAGGAACAGGTAAAACCATGCTTGCGTCTCGCCTGTGTGATTTGTTACCACCGATGTCGATAGCCGAAGCACTCGAAACGGCAGCCGTAACTTCGCTGACCCAGCAAAGTTTGCACCAAGGCAACTGGCGACAACGTCCGTTTCGAACTCCTCACCATTCAAGCTCAATGGCAGCCTTGGTAGGGGGCGGTTCTGTGCCGCGACCTGGGGAAATATCACTGGCGCACAATGGGTTACTTTTTTTGGATGAGATGCCTGAGTTTGAACGTAAGGTTTTGGATTCATTACGAGAACCGCTTGAATCGGGCGAAATTGTGATTTCGCGCGCGACCAGTAAAGCGACCTTCCCTGCCCGTTTTCAGCTTATTGGTGCCTTGAACCCCAGTCCAACAGGTTATTACGAAGGCAACCAATCACGAACCAATCCGCAGGCGATTTTGCGTTATTTAAGTCGTCTCTCTGGGCCGTTATTAGACCGTTTTGATATGTCGATTGAGATCCCGTTATTGCCACGAGGGACACTTGCCGAAGGGGGCGATCGGGGAGAGCCGACTGCGGTGATTCAAGAGCGGGTGTTGCAAGCGAGGCAATTGATGCTAGAGCGTTCAGAGAAAGTGAATGCGTTGCTATCGACCCGAGAGCTCGATCGTTACTGTGGATTGTCGAAAGCAGATGCGACGTTTTTAGAAACTGCTCTTCATCAATTGGGGTTATCTATCCGCGCCTACCATCGGATTATCAAGGTAGCGCGAACCATTGCCGATTTAGCCGGAGAAAGTCAGATTTCACGGAGCCATCTAGCAGAAGCGCTGGGTTATCGTGCGATGGATCGATTACTGAAGCAGTTAAGTGCGCAAATGGTCTGAATAGGAGGGAGTGATAAAAATGGAAAAAGGGCGCAAGCGCCCTTTTTGTGGCTGTCTGTGAATATTATTTCTTCAACAAGAAGTTTACCAATTCAAAATACTCGTCTGCCGATTCAATTTCACCGGTCTGCACTAGGTATTTATTGTTAACAACAACCGCAGGCACGCCTGTTAGGCCACTGTCTTGAAAGGCTTTGTTGTAACGGTTTACCATTGAGTTTACGGCGAAGCTATTGAATGCACCGTCGTAATCTTCTGCTTTTACACCTTCATCTAAGAAAATTTGGCGTAGTTCAGCATCGTTCCGTGGTGCATTTTGCATACCGTGGATACGGTTAAATAGCACAGGTGTCATTTTATCATCGATACCCAGCGTAAGAGAGGTTGCGTACGCTTTGCTCAATGATTTACCCATTGGACCGCCCATGAAAGAGACGTGATTTTTTTGGAATTTCGCGTTCTCAGGTAATGTTTTTTTGAGTTCCTTAATCATCGGCTCAAAGCTATTACAGTGTGGGCAAAAGAATGAAAAGTATTCGGTAACTATGGGTGTTGAAGACTTAGGTAAATCCAATACCTTGTAGTAATCCCCTTCAGTAAATTTTGCTGCCTGCACAGAAAACGATAACAGTGCGGCACTGGCTATCGTTAAAATTGTCTTCATTATACGCATGAAGTCTCCCTTATTTGGTGTATTAGTGGTACTGGTTGATTGCGGCAAACAGTACGATGGTATTGGGATTAATCCCTTGTAATTATTGATTGTTGTCACAGTGACTTATGTTGCTAAAGCTGAGCTACCATTGTGGCATAAGCTGTAAGGGAGCCTCGTGCAATGCTGCAATTTGTTCTTTAAATGACAGCACTTGCCCTTCCCAATACTTATGATCTGCAAACCACGGGAATGCCCGTGGAAATGCAGGATCTTGCCAGCGTTTTGCTAGCCAAGCCATATAGTGCACCATTCTAAGACCGCGTAAAGGCTCAATTAGTTGCAGCTGATTATGATTAAAATCAGCAAACTCATTATAACCTTCAAGAATGGTATCGAGTTGGGCTAGCTGATCATTGCGATCGCCATTTAATAGCATCCACAAGTCTTGAATCGCCGGGCCGTTACGGGCATCGTCGAGGTCGACAAACATCGGCCCATCTCGCCATAAAATATTGCCAGGATGGCAATCACCGTGTAGGCGAAGAGGTTGCCAATTAGTGTGCCATTGCTGGCTAAGTTCGCCAATTAAGGTATCAAGATCGGCAAAAAAAACATTTTTAAGGTGATCGGGAATGAAATCGGCATTTTCAAGTATTTGGCGCGGTTGATGCAGATATTCGTCTATGCCAATTGTTGGGCGGTATTTAAAAGCAGAGCCTTGGCTCACTTGGTGGATACGACCAAGAAAGCGCCCGACGCCCTCTAGCTGATCAAAGTTGTCCACTTCAAACTGGCGACCACCGACACTTGGAAATAAAGCAAAGCGGTGACCTTGATAGTGGAGCAGGCTTTCACCATCAATTTTTACGGGAGCAGCAATGGGGATGTCTTGTTCAACCAGTTCATGGCTGAAATCGTGTTCTTCCTGAATTTGTTCATTGCTCCAACGCTGAGGACGGTAGAACTTGACGACATAGCGTGAGCGATCTTCAGCTTGGAACTGATAAACCCTATTTTCGTAGCTATTGAGTGCTAGGAGCCCAGACTCTGCGCGAACGCCGATACTATCAAGCGCATCAAGTAGTAAGTCAGGAGTGAGGTCAGAAAAACTAAAGCTTTGTTGTGTCATGGGGGGGTCCACAGCCGAATGAATACGCCCAGTATATCACTAGATCAAAAAAGGACCGTTACCGGTCCTTTTGTTATCGTACGGGTTTATCTTAAAGATAATTTAGCGTAGCTCACCAATAAATCGACTTTCGGTATGTAATGGGTCGCCAGCATCATTGGCGGTATCTTGAATAATGAAAGTGATATCAGCAATCGGTGTGGTCAGATCATAAGGGTCAACCCCAAGACTGATCGGTAAGGTATAAATTTCACCTGCAGCCACATTGACTGCTGTTGCCCCATACCATTCAACGGTTTCAAGCCCGGAAACCGACAGCTGATAAGTGCGTGCTTGTTGAGTTTTGTTCAGAATCTTTAAGGTGTAAGTATTTTCGATCAATCCTTCGTTATTTTCTCTAAAGAGCTGACTGCGATCGCGGATCACATCTAGCCCCATCGGGTTCACACTCGAAAGTAAGATAAAAAAGAGCCCCACCATGGCGACCATGACGGCACCGTAGCCAATTAATTTCGGTCGCATAACCTTGGTATGTTTACCTTCGAGTTTATGCTCTGTGGTGTAACTGATCAGGCGGCTGTCATAGCCCATACGATCCATGGTTTCATCGCAGGCATCTACACAGGCACCACAGTTGATGCATTCATACTGTAAGCCATCACGGATATCGATGCCCGTAGGGCAGACTTGTACACATAAGTTACAGTCAATACAGTCACCTAGTCCAAGCTCCTTGGGATCTTTTTTACGAGAGCGGGGTCCGCGAGCCTCACCACGTTCAACGTTATAACCCACAATGTAGGTATCTTTATCAAACATGGCTGATTGGAAGCGCGCATAAGGGCACATATGAATGCACACAATCGATCGCATCCAACCTGCGTTGGCATAAGTACATCCCGCAAAAAATAGCACCCAAAACCCGGCTGAGAAGCTGGTGCTAAAGGTGAAAAAATCAATAAACAGTGATTGAATTGGCACGAAGTAACCAACAAAAGTGAGACCCGTTAGAAGTGCAACAGCGATCCAAGCAATGTGTTTTAGGGTTTTTCTTATCAGTAATTTAGCGGTGATTTTTAGGCTGTCTTGTTTACGACGTTTGTTCGCAGCACCTTCGAGTTTTTCTTCAAACCAAATATAAATAAAGGTCCATACGGTTTGCGGGCAGAAATACCCACACCAGACTCGGCCTAAAAAAGTGGTAATAAAAAATAAAGCGAAAGCCGCAATCATGAATACGGTGGCGAGTAAGGTCAGATCCTGTGGCCACAATGTGGTACCAAAAAAATTGAATTGCTGGTGGCCTATATCCAGCAAAATGGCTTGGCGGTCACCATAGGGTATCCATGGGAGCCCCATAAATAAGACCATTAACACCCACCCCATCCGTTGACGGAGTTGTTGGTAAATCCCTTTTACGGCACGAACATAAATACGATTGCTTGGGTTAAAGCGGTCGGCGTTACCTTTGTGCGTTTTGGGGTTAAATTGTTGGGGGGTGACATCCTTAATCTTGATTTTATCTTGGCTCATGACATTGCTTTCCTTGGGTGCCCACACTTTGGTGCGCCGTTTGATCAGATACGTTGCCTGATCGCTATAAATGATACGCGTATGTTATCAGCTGATTATATAACAGCCGGATTGCGGATTACTCTAGCACGGTCATAATTTCAGTTATCGGTACAGAAGAAGCGTTTTTAGGCTATAACAGAAGGAAAGTTGGTGTGGAAAAACATCAGGTGCGCTGTGATGAGACTGACAGCGAGCACCCAATGTGATTTTGCTAAGATGAGATTGTTATTTCAGGCTACTTAATAATGCCACGTGCTCGCAAAATAGCGGTTTTGAAATCATTCTCGCAATCTTTCGCTAAGCCAGGAATTATCTCTTTCTGATCACTATTGCGCATTTTTAGGTGATAGATCAGAACATCGTCGCTCAGGTCTTCAAGCTTGCCTTCAAATTTAGCTTCTTCGGCTAGCTTTAATAGGAACTCGACAAGGTTGAGTTCTGAGTGCTTTTTCCATTCAGGATGGATAAGTTCGATCAGTTCGTTAACGCGGTGGGTTTTCATTTTATCTCCACAATGAAGGCTGAATAAATTGTCATATTTTTATTGTGGATAAAGTATACCAAGATGGTTTCTGAAAGGAAGGCAACAAAGGCTGCTGCCTTGTCATCTCTTGGTTTATGCCGCTTTCTCGTTAGCACTTTTAGTCGAGATGATGGTTTGACTTGGCATCTGATGAATGTCCGCTGACACCTGTGGTGCTGTACGCGCTTTAAAGCGTGGGGCATGAGATGTTGTACGAGACAGTGATGGGCTGCGGGTGTTAGAGCGAGCGTAAGTCATAGGGCGCATGGTTTTTACCTATAAATCAGGCACATCCATGGCCAAGAAAGATTATAAATAGGATCACGCTAGCTGTGTGGTGAGGGGGTTATCTTCACCGTGGTGTTTAGCGTGATACTTGCTGTTAAAAAACGCGGGTAGGATACCAACAACTATTCATATAGTCGAGTAAATTATGAACAATAGTCTCTTCATTTAGGATGAGGCTGGGTCATAAAAAAGGCAAAAACATGGATATCTGATGCAAGTGTGAAGATAAGCCGTTTCACCATGCAGGCTTTGTGGTCTAATTGCGCCGTATTAGGCATATCAATATTGATAGGTCATGAAATAAATTGGCAACTATTATAAAAAGAGCCTTTGAGGGGGAATGATGGAGCGAGATCAGCAACGGTTAGTGACTAGCCGGAACTTGTCGTATCGATTAGCTGAATCAATCGGTCAGCGTATTTTAAAAGGTGAAACGCCACCGGGAGATATTTTACCGGGTGAAGTTGAGCTGGGTGAAATGTATGGCGTCAGCCGAACCGCAGTACGTGAAGCGATTAAAATGCTGGCAGCGAAAGGCATGGTATTACCGCGTCCACGTATTGGTACTCGTGTATTACCAAAGCGTAACTGGAACTATCTGGATCAAGATTTATTAGCATGGCTCGACTTCAATGATTCGGGTGAGCTTATTGAAGAATTTCAACGTGTACGGTTAACCCTAGAGCCAGAAGCGGCGGCTTGTACCGCGATCAATGCGAGTGATGCTGATCGTGATGAGCTTGCATCATTGGTGCTTGAAATGCATAAGCTCGGTGAGCAATTTGATCAAGAGCGATGGATTGCGGTTGATACCCGTCTTCACCAACTGATTTACTTTGCTTCTGGTAATCATTTTATTAGCCCATTTGGAAATTTATTCAAGGCTGTATTTGAAAGCTATTTCCGCATTATTACGCGGGATAGAATGCTGAAGTTGGAACTTCATCAGAATGTAGTTGATGCGATTTTAGCGCGAGACCCTGAAGCTGCTCGCCAAGCAACCATTGAGCTACTTAAGTAATAAGAAATACCCTGCAGACGGAGCGTTACCCCGCGTGTCAGACGCTCCGTTTTCTTTTGGTGTTCGCTACATCTCTCGTAAAGTCGAGTTTCTCCCCCTATTTTTTATTGTCGATGACTCGTTATTTATGTGGGTACTTATCCGCTCAATTTAACGCCAATGTTGTTATTTCTCTGCCTTATTTTCTACTTTTTAAAGCCTCTGTCGGAATTCTCTAATCGCTCAAATAGTCAGTAGTGGAATTGACTTGCGATTTGATCTCGGACTGTACAAGATAGAGTCAACGTATCTTAAGCCTACTGGTTTTTAACTGTTTATTTGCACCATCGATAGCGCCAAGCTAATGGCCAGTATTGATGCAATGCGCAAGGAGGATGCATGTCTTTATTTCGAAAAAGTCTCGCGAGTTTTGGCATTGGCGCTGCTAAAGTCGATACAATTTTACCTCATGATGTTTTGATCCCAGGCCAACCGCTGCCAATTGAAATTCGCGTTCAAGGTGGGGCAACCGAACAGCAAATTGATAATATTCATTTATCTTTATGCTGCCGTTATCTTGATGAGGTGGCGACTGGGCGGGGCGACAGTGATCAGCGTAAAGAAAAAATACCGCAAATTTGTAAGTTGGCTGAATGGTCATTACCCGAAGCTTTTGTGATTGGAGTGGAGGAAGAGCGTCAGTTTTCATTCACTTTCGATCTTCCATTCAATACGCCCGTTACTATTGGTGATGCTCAAGTGTGGCTTGATACCTCATTGGATATTGCGCTCGCGATTGATCCAAAAGATAAAGATACCTTAACGGTGCGTCCCGAGCCTTTGATGGATGGGGTGTTTACGGCTTTAGAGCAAGCAGGATTGCGTATTCGTCAGGTGGAATGTGAAGCCGCCAAAGGCTTTGCATTGCCATTTGTACAAGAGTTTGAATTTGTGCCTGTTTCTGGACCATTTCACGGTCGCTGGCGTGAGCTTGAAGTGGTGGCCTACCGTGATGAACAAGGTTTGCAATTGTGGTTTGAAGTAGATCGCCGTTTAAAAGGTGTATCTGGTATGTTGGCGGGGTTCTTAGGGCGTGGTGAATTAAAACGCGAATTACAGATTAGCGCTGATTGCTCTCCTGAATCAGCGGGAGAGCAAGTTGTCGCTTTCCTTGATGAGACCACTTAACGATTGTGACTTTGTGGATTATAACTTGGACGCTGAGTGTGAGAATGATGATAAATGCAATTTCAGCGTACAAGTGTAAGCTAGGTTGTGCGATACTGCTCTGAAGCTGAGTTTTAACTCTATTAGGAGCGACAACAATGAAGAAAAGTGCCGGCCCACAGTATTCGGTAGCAGAAGAGATTGCCAACAGTGTGAGTCATGGCCTTGGTATGCTATTTGGTATTGTAGGGTTAGTTTTGCTGCTGGTGCAGGCGAATAATCTGAATGCTGATACCATGAGTATTGCGAGTTTAAGCGTCTATGGTAGCAGTATGATCCTGCTGTATTTGGCTTCGACTTTGTATCATGCTATCACACTAGAAAAAGCCAAACGTGTACTGAAAACCCTAGATCACTGTGCGATTTACTTATTGATCGCGGGTACCTATACCCCATTTTTGTTGATCACATTACGTACCCCGCTCGCCATGACATTAATGGCGGTGATTTGGGGGTTAGCGTTACTGGGTATTGCCCTTAAAATTATGTTTGTATACCGCTTTAAAAAGCTATCGCTGGCAACTTATTTGGTGATGGGGTGGTTAGCGCTGATTGCGGTGTATCAGTTGTCTTTATCCTTAGCAACGGGCGGTCTTGTCTTGCTAGGGCTTGGCGGGGTGATTTACTCGCTGGGCGTGGTGTTCTACGTGAATAAGCGCATTCCTTACAATCATGCGATTTGGCATTTATTTGTATTAGGTGGCACGATTTGTCATTTCTTCGCGATTTACTTATATGTAAAACCGATCTAATCAAGCTTAATAAGAAATAAAAAAACGGCGCTGATGAGCGCCGTTTTTGTATCTTTTGGTTAGTTATTCTCTGGAGGTATGCAGGACTAATCTCGCCAAAATGCGGGGAAGAACACCACTAATACCGTTAATATCTCTAAACGCCCCATCAACATGCCGAAGCTCAGTACCCATTTTGCCGCATCGGGTAATGTCGCAAAGTTCCCTGTTGGACCGATAATATTGCCCATCCCTGGTCCTACGTTCGCAACTGCTGTGACCGCGCCTGTAATACTGGTTACGGGATCCAGTCCGAGCATGCCTAAAATCGCAGCCACCACGACTATCGTAATAATAAACGTCAATGCAAAGGCCACAACAGAACGTACGATACCATCCGTGACAGGACGGCCATTGTAGCGCTGAATAAACACCCCTGATGGGTGGATCAATTGCATCATTTGCTTACGCAGTAAGGCAAAAGCCACTTGGAAACGGAAGATTTTAATCCCGCCAGCCGTGGAGCCTGAACAACCGCCCACCAACATAATGAAGGCAAACACAATCGCAGGGAATGGACCCCAATTGGTAAAGTCATCTAAGCCAAAGCCTGTGGTGGTGACCACTGAAATGATGTTGAACAGCGAAACACGGAAGGCATCGGCAAACGTATAGTCTTTATCAAGCGTGAGCCATATTGCGACCAATAACCCGGTACTAAAGACCAACAGGGTAAATCCGCGTACTTGTGCATCATTGAATAAAGCGGTCGCACTTTTCTTTCTCAACATCTGAACGAACAATAAGAAAGGTAAGCCGCCAGCAAACATGAAGATGATCGCGACCCAATGCGCGGCATTGGAGAAGTGGTTCATCGAGCCATCAGAGGTGGAATAACCGCCGGTCGATAATGTGGTGAAGGCGTGGTTGATGGCATCAAAGGTATTCATCCCCGCCAACATGTAACCGACCACGCAAAGACCCGTTAGGATCAGGTACACATTCACAATGTTTTTGGCGACATTTTTGGTACGCGGTGAGCTTTTATCGGACCAATCTGATGATTCCGTTTGGAACAGCCGCATCCCACCGACGTTGAGCATCGGTAAGATGGCAACCCCCATCACGATGAAGCCAACACCGCCAAGCCATTGTAGCGTTGACCGCCATAATAGAATGCTGGGTGCCATATCATCGAGGCCACTGAGTACCGTTGAACCTGTGGTGGTGATCCCTGACATGGTTTCAAAATAGGCATCGGTGAAGCTGATATGGTTGATGAACACAAAGGGCAGCGCGGCAAAGGCGCTGGCGATGGTCCATACCAAGGTGGTGATCAGAAACATATCGCGCACCCCGAGTTTAAACTCGTTGGTGCGGCCAAAGGTGAGGCATAGGAATGCCACCACATGAGTGATGAGCACCGCTGTGGCAAAATCAATAAAGCCACCAGTGCCGGTAAAAAACGCCACTAAAGTAGGGACGTACATGAATAGGGCGATCTTCGATAAGACCAACCCAATCACGAATAAGATAGGACGGTAATTAACCATAAATACTTTACAAGAAGAACGGACTTGGTTGGAACAGGCGTTCAACATCTGGGATATATTTCTTATCAACCAAGAACATCACTACGTGATCGTCTTGTTCAATAACCGTTCGATCATGGCCGATCAATACTTCTTCGCCACGCACAATGGCACCAATAGTGGTACCCGGTGGTAGCTTAATGTCACTGATAGCGCGTCCCACGACTTTCGATGTACTGGCATCACCATGGGCAATGGCTTCAATCGCTTCTGCCGCCCCACGACGTAATGACGATACATTGACAATATCCGCTCGACGGACATGGGTGAGTAAGGCTGAAATGGTGGCTTGTTGCGGGGAAATCGCAATATCAATCGTACCACCTTGCACCAAATCAACGTAAGCGCCACGCTGAATAAGCACCATGACTTTTTTGGCGCCCATACGTTTGGCCAGCATTGCTGACATGATATTCGCTTCATCATCATTGGTTACGGCAATGAAAACATCAATTTGTTCGATGTGCTCTTCGCTGAGGAGCTCTTGATCTGACGCATCACCACAAAACACGATAGTGTTCTCTAGCATTTCTGATAGGTTTTCAGCACGGTTAGGGTTTCGCTCTATCAGCTTGACGCTGTAGGTTTGCTCTAAACGTCGTGCCAACCCTGCCCCAATGTTACCGCCACCGACAATCATCAACCGTTTGTACGGCTTTTCAAGGCGCTGAAGTTCACTCATGACGGAGCGAATATGATTGCTGGCTGCGACAAAGAACACTTCATCATCGGCTTCAATAATCGTGGTGCCTTGTGGGCGAATAGGACGACCTTGGCGGAAAATGGCAGCGACACGAGTATCAACATGCGGCATATGCTCGCGTAGTGCTGACAAGGCATTCCCCACAAGTGGACCACCGTAGTAGGCTTTAACTGCGACAAGGCCAACTTTATCTTCCGCAAAACCAACAACCTGTAATGCTCCTGGGTACTCGATTAATCGCTCGATATAACCTGTTACCAGTTCTTCTGGTGCAATAAGGTGATCGACAGGAACAGCATCGGATTGGAATAGCTGTTCTTTTTCTTTCAGGTATTCAGGTGAGCGAATACGCGCCACACGGTTTGGGGTATTAAATAAAGAGAAGGCAATTTGACAGGCGATCATGTTGGTTTCGTCAGAATTGGTGACGGCAACCAGCATATCAGCATCTTGTGCACCTGCATCACGCAAGGTTTTTGGGTGGCTAGCAAAACCTTGTACGACACGGAGATCGTACTTGTCTTGCAGCTCCCGCAGACGCTCTGGGTCTTTATCAACGATAGTAATATCGTTGTTTTCACCCACAAGGTTTTCTGCGAGTGTGCCCCCGACCTGACCGGCTCCGAGGATGATTATTTTCATAGCATTCGCCTGACTGAGTTTCTCTAAATTGGCACAAAGGCACGTATGTGCCCCGTTCTAATATTGACGTAGCTTACTCCGATTTTTAAATCAGGCTAGATTGAAATAGCCTGATTGTTCTCGTTTCAGCGTTAGATGGCTATTATTGCTTCTTCAATACGGCGTAGTAGAAGCCATCCATTTGTTCTTCACCTGGTAGGATTTGACGACCAGGGTTGGTCGGATCGCTATCCATTAACGTCGCGTCAGCGGTGCGGCCTAAGAAGGCTTTTACTTGCTCGCTGTTTTCTTGCGGAGTGATAGAACAGGTTGCGTATACCAAGGTGCCGCCTGATTTGAGTTGCAGCCACATTGCATCAAAAATTTCAGCTTGTAGTTCGGCTAATGCTGCAATGTCATCAGCACGGCGTAGCCACTTGATGTCTGGGTGGCGACGAATAACACCAGTTGCTGAACACGGTGCATCGAGTAAGATGCGGTCAAATTTCTCACCTTGCCACCAATCGCTTGGGTAGCGCGCATCGGCACACAAAACTTGAGCGGTTAGATTTAAACGTTCAAGGTTCTCGTGTACACGTGATAGGCGGTGCTCATCACAGTCAATGGCCACCACTTGGGTATCGGGTTGACGCTCCATAATATGCGCGGTTTTGCCACCGGGTGCAGCGCAGCAATCTAGGATCAATTCGCCAGCTTGAGGTTGTAAGTATTCAACCGCTAATTGTGCTGCTGCATCTTGAACGGATACCCAACCGTCAGCAAACCCTGGCAGTTGGGTAACATCGCAAGGTTTTAACAGGCGCAGTGCATCACCTGCTTGTGGGTGCAATTCTGTGGCAATACCTTCGTTGTCTAGCAGGACTCGGTATTCATCACGGGTATTGTGTTGGCGATTCACACGTAGCCACATTGGTGCTTTGGTGTTGTTTGCTTCAACAATCGCTTCAAGCTGTTCTGGGTAGCTCGCCTTAAGCAGCTTTAGTAACCAGCTAGGGTGGCCATAACGGCCCGCATCATGGCTGATTGCTTGAGCATCTAGTGCTTCTTGTTGGCGTTGATAGTTACGCAAAATAGCGTTTATCAAGCCACGAAGTTGCGGCTTTTTCAGTGTTTTAGTGGCATCAACCGTTTCAGCAACAGCGGCATGTGCGGGAATACGCATGTGACCGAGTTGATAAAGACCCACTAAAATAAGGTGATGGAAAACCCGTTGTTTGCCTTTCAGTGGTTTGTCCATTAGGTGGTTAGTAATGGACTCTAATCGCGGTAACCAGCGCAGTACGCCATAACAAATCTCCTGCAATAGTGCTTGGTCTCGCTCTCTCACTTCTTGTTGAGCAGCAGGGAGTACGTTGGAAAGGGATTGGCCCTGATCAACAACCTGATAGATAACTTTGGCTGCAGCGGCTCTTACATTCATTCGGATTTTCCTGAAATTCTTTTAACGTTAATACTGGAAGGTATTAAGCGCGATAGTGTTGCGTATTTTCTATTTGGATAGAAAAGAAAAGCCAGTGCAAGCACTGGCTTTCGCATTACAAAACGGTGCCGGGCTCAAACCATTCACGGCGAGAGTTCAGCAAATCTTGGGTTTGCATCGCTTTCTTACCGGGTGGTTGTAGCTCTATCAGGCGTAGTGCGCCTTTACCTGTTGCAACCACAATGCCGTGCTTGTCTGCAGATAGAACCGTACCCGCGGGCTTACCTTGATTATCGGCTTCCACAGCTGTGCGCCAAACTTTTACGTTTTGCTCTGCCACGGTGAAGTAGCTCATTGGCCAAGGGTTAAAAGCGCGAACGCAACGTTCAATCGCTTCAGCATCCATGGTCCAATCGATTTTGGCTTCTTCTTTGCTTAGCTTTTTCGCGTAGTTAGCCAGTTCATCATTTTGTTTCACTGGTACTGCTTTGCCTTCTGCAATATCACCAAGGCAGTCAATTAATGCATCAGGACCCAGTTCAGCAAGCTTGTTGTACATGCTTGCGCTGGTGTCTGTTGCTTCAATTGGTAGGGTTGCAATGCTTAGCATATCGCCAGTATCTAGGCCAATATCCATCTGCATGATGGTAACGCCTGTTTCGGCATCTCCCGCCCAGATCGAACGTTGGATTGGTGCCGCACCACGCCAGCGCGGTAAAATTGAGCCATGAACATTGATACAACCCAGTGTTGGGGTATCCAATACGGCTTGCGGTAATAGCAAACCGTACGCAACCACAACCATTAAGTCTGCATTCAAATCGGTCAGCGCTTGCTTGGCTTCATCTGATTTGAAGTTTTCTGGTTGGTATACGGGAATGTCATGTTCAAGCGCCAGTGCTTTTACTGGGCTCGCCGTTAGCTTTTTACCACGACCCGCAGGGCGGTCAGGTTGAGTATAAACGGCAATAACTTCATGCTGTGAAGACAACAACGCCGCCAGATGACGGGCGGCGAAGTCTGGCGTACCAGCAAAAACGATTTTCAAAGGTTTGCTCAAGGTAGCGTCCTTAAAGGTTTTGGCTTATTAGTTCTTTTCGTTAAAGCGTTTGATTTTCGTTAGCTTGTCTTGAATACGCTTACGCTTCAGTGGCGATAGGTAATCAACAAACAGCTTTCCTGCTAAATGGTCTAATTCATGTTGAACACAAATTGCCAGCAGATCATCAGCTTCAAACGAGAACGGGTTGCCATCGCGATCAAGCGCGTTGACTGATACTTCGGCTGCACGAGAAACTAAAGCACGAGCGCCCGGAACAGAAAGACAACCTTCTTCGATACCATCTTCACCGCGTTTTTCGGTGATTTCAGGATTAATCAGTACCATGGGTTGATCGCGTTCTTCGGAGATATCAATCACCACGATGCGTTGGTGAACATCAACTTGCGTGGCTGCTAGACCGATACCTTCTTCGTCGTACATGGTTTCAATCATGTCATCGACAATTTTTTGGATCTCAGGGGTAACGGCTTCAACTGGCTTAGCGACAGTGCGCAGGCGATCATCTGGGAATGTTAATACTTGCAATAAAGACATAGGTACTCGAAAAGTGAACAGTGCCGAAAAATAATTTGTTCTAATTCTAGTCATTTTAACGATCAAATAACAGCATCGGTGATGAATGTTCAATATCAGCAGTTCGCTGTAAAGCTAAGTACACAGTTTTCGGTAAGTTCAACACCCTTAGTGCGTGTTGTTGCAAAGGGTAAATTGAAAGCGTGAAGTCAGTCGAAAAGCGATTGTTAGCCAAAATAAGAAGATAGACACTGAACGTCTGCCGCTGTCACGCTGGACGACAACTATAGGCAAACAGCTTGCCGGATAACGAATCTGTGTAGTGCAAGGATGGCATCATGAAGCCCCTCTCTTTTCTTTTTTCGTGCGTGCTAACTGCCGTGGTGTGTATTCAACCTGGCTGGGCGAGCAACACGAGTAATAATATTGTTTTGAATGAAAATATCCCAGACGTGTACACCGTAAAGAAAGGTGACACCTTGTGGGATATTTCTAATCATTTTCTCGCGACACCTTGGCTATGGCCAAAATTGTGGCAAGCTAACCCTGAAATTGAAAATCCCCACCTAATTTATCCTGGCGATAAATTGTATTTAGTGTGGGTTGATGGTCAGCCGCGCTTACAACGTAAACCATCAAAAATAGTCAAAGTATCGCCCGAGATTAAAGTGATCCGTTCTCCGATTACGACATTACAATCATCACTGGTACTGCCTTATTTAGAAGAACACCGCTTGTTGTCAGATGCCGCGTTAGCGGATGCGCCGCGTGTTTTAGGGAGTGATGATCAACGTAAACAGCTGTCTGCGGGTGATATTGTGTGGGCAGATACAGTGTTACCGCTTGGTGAGGAATGGTGGGTTTATCGTCCCGTCGAAACGTATACACGTAAAGGCAGTAAGCCAGTCACAGTGCTAAAAGAAGTGGCAAAGATGAAGGTGAATGCGCAGCAAGCCGAAACCAGCACCCTTGAATTGCAGTCGTATCGTCAAGAGATCAATTTGAATGACGTGTTATTACCCGCGCCAGCCTTAGGTGCGAGCTCGGAGTTATTTTTTGTACCTGCTACGCCACCCGTCGGTGTTAAAGCGCAAGTGATGGGGGCGATCGGTGGCCAATCGTACATTGCGACGTCTGAAGTTGTGGTATTAGATAAAGGCCATTTAGATTCGCTTCAGGCGGGCCACGTGTTGCAATTACATCACCCTGTGACTGAGATTGAAGGTAAAAAAGGGAGTTATGACTATAAACGCTCCTCTTATACTGGAAAGCAGTTTCAACTTGCCCCTCGAGGTGTTGGCGAGGTGATGGTTATTCGTGCCTATGAAGCCTTTAGTTTGGCGATTGTCTTGCGCAGTTCTGAGCCATTTAGTTCTGGCGTTTCGGCGCTATCACCTCAATCTACACCATGAATAGTCTGGAAGACTGGCTTGCACTCACTGCCGTTCCTGGCGTTGGTGGTGTAAAAGTCAGTCGTTTATTACAACATGGTACGCCAACGCAATTGCGTGCCATGTCGACAGAACAGTTACAGACATTCGGCCTATCCCTTTCTCAAATATCAGCCTTTCGTACTCCTCTTCAAGCGCAGATTGATCGTTGCCTTTGGTGGGCCGACCATCAAGATAATACGATCCTGACTATCGATTCCCCCTATTATCCTGCTTTACTCAAGCAAATTGCTGCCGCGCCTCCAGTCTTATTTGTGAGTGGTCAAGTGGAATACCTGAGTGCACCTCAGCTTGCTATTGTGGGGAGTCGCTCTGCCAGTATTGACGGGCGTGAATCAGCCTATGAGTTTGCTGGTGCCTTGGTTGCGGCCAATTATGTGGTAACCAGTGGCTTGGCGTTAGGGGTTGATGGTCAAGCGCATCATGGCGCATTAAAGCATGGTGGTGCGACAATTGCCGTTTTGGGAGCAGGCCTGTCACAGGTCTATCCTGCTCGTCATCGTGATTTAGCCGCTAAGATAAAAGAGCAAGGGGCGTTAGTTTCTGAGTTCTGGCCAGATGAAAAACCACGCCCGCAAAACTTTCCTCGGCGTAACCGAGTGATCAGTGGCTTGTCGGTGGGCGTATTAGTTGTAGAGGCCGCAGAAAAAAGTGGTTCTTTGATTACGGCGCGTTATGCCTTAGAGCAAGGGCGAGATGTTTTTGCTCTACCAGGTTCGATCCGTAACCCTGAAAGTAGAGGCTGTAACGCATTAATAAAATCGGGTGCTAAATTGGTAGAAACCCCGGTCGATATCTTTGAGGAGGTAGGTGCACTGACAGAGTGCGCAATAAATAGTCAATTAAGCAAAACTCTGCCACAGGGTGAAGATCAGCAATTGCCATTTCCCGCCTTGTTGGCTACCGTAGGCAATGAAGCAACACCCGTAGATGTGGTTGCTGAACGTAGTGAACAACCCGTGCATGAAGTTATGATGCAATTATTAGAGCTAGAATTGCTTGGGTTTGTTACCTCAGTACCCGGTGGCTATATCAGAACGAGGAGGGGCAAGTCATGATGGATATCTTAATGTACCTGTTTGAAACCTATATACACAGCGATGCAGAGCTGTTGGTTGATCAGGAAGAACTATCCGATGAGCTACTTCGAGCGGGCTTTCATCAAGAAGACATATACAAAGCACTATCTTGGTTAGAAAAGCTGGCTGCGCTACAAGAAACTGAACAGAACCCGTACATGAATACCAGTGCGGTGACGTCAATTCGAATTTATACCCCACAAGAGATGACACGTCTTGATGTCGAGTGTCGTGGCTTTCTAATTTACCTAGAGCAGATTCATGTTCTGAGTGCTGATACTCGTGAGATGGTGATTGACCGAGTAATGGAGCTTGAAACGAATGAATTTATTCTGGATGACCTTCAATGGATTATCTTAATGGTGCTTTTCAATGCGCCAGGTAACGAAAGTGCTTACAGCCAAATGGAAGAGCTGTTGTATGGCATGGAAGATGGCTACATTCACTAATTAGCGAACGGCAGTATCAATCATCATGTCTGGTAAAATTGACCAAGAACTTTTTACGACTCACGAGCTAACGCACCAAGCCTGTCCTGAGTGTGGGAATGAGCTAACCATGCGTTTTGGTAAGCGAGGCCCATTTTTGGGCTGTAGCCAATATCCAAACTGTGAATTTATTCAGCCGCTTCATCAAAATGATGGTCATATTGTTAAGCATTTAGGTAAGCCTTGCCCGGAATGTAATGATGAACTTGTATTGCGACAAGGCCGTTATGGGATGTTTATTGGGTGTTTAAATTACCCTACCTGTCACCATATCGAGCCGCTTGAAAAAAAAGCGGAAGAAACGCATATTGCCTGCCCAAGTTGTCACAAGGGATCGTTAACTGAGCGTAAGTCTCGTTATGGCAAAATGTTCTTTGCTTGCGATCAATTTCCAACGTGCCGTTTTGCGGTTAACCATAAACCCATCATGGGGCGCTGTCAGTTATGCGGCTACGGTTTGCTGATTGAAAAGAAATTAGCGAGTGGTATTAAACTGCAATGTGCTGATCGTAAATGCCATGCATACCAAGATGCTGTAGAGCCAGAACACCGCGAGTCTGCAGAGTAAGTACAGGCGTCAGCAGATAGAAAAGCCAGCATTAATGCTGGCTTTTGTCGTTGTGCGCCGAGCATGGTGTCAACCTAGGAGGTGAAAGTCCTCTACGTGCCTTGTCGAGCAGGAAGCGTTAGCCTA
>NZ_NOIF01000060.1 GCF_002265265.1 Photobacterium sanguinicancri | reverse complement strand
TTTTTATATCGATAAATAAACTTTTTTATACGCTAATATTCAAGAAGATATGACTATATAAAAGGAAAAACACTGGTAGGACAAACGAAATAAAAGTTACTATAGGTTAAATATTTTCATCTATAGGCGAAAGATGAACTCTAAACAAGCACTGCTAAAAAACATGCACACCTTCAATGTAGCTGTGAAAACAATGAGTTTTAAAGCTGCAGCCAACGAATTACATCTAACCCAGAGTGCCGTTAGTCACCGTATCAAAGTGTTAGAACAAGAGCTGGGGTTTAACCTTTTCGTACGTGGTACTCGACAACTTTTTTTGACTCCTGAAGGTGAGCGTTTACACAATACCCTCGCCCGATCACTATCTAGTATTTTTAACGAAATCGATAATATTCAATCATCGGATCTTAGCGGCGATTTACGTATTTTAACGGCACATGGTTTCGCCAGAGAGTGGTTGGTACCACGACTAGGTAAATTTAAACAAGATTTTCCCAATTTAAATTTACTTGTGAATATACATGAAGAGATTGCAGAACTAGACAAAGAAGAATTTGATATCGCTTTTTACTATGGTGATTATCACCAGCCAAATGTGTACTATCTGCCGTTGTTTGAAGAAATGTATTTACCCATTTGTTCCCCACAGTATGCAAAGGAACATCGGTTGTTAGAGCGCGGACACCAAGGGCTAGAATCCGTCAATTTCTTACACTCAAGTCTCTCGACAGCTTGGCCACGTTGGCTTGAGTCTGTAGGAAGTAATATTGATTGCTATCGTCAAAGCTATCAATTTACTCAACAAGGCCTAGCAGTTGAAGCCGCAAAACAATCTGCTGGCGTTGCTATTGGTCGATTACGTTTTATGACAAAAGCTATAGAGTCTGGTGAATTACTTGCACCATTTTCTGCTATGGAGACAAAGCAAAGTTATGCATTACTCTGCATGGAGTCGATGCGAGATCGCCCTAAAATTGCTGCTTTTATTCATTGGGTGAAAGCTGAATTAGCCCAATAACGCAAATTTCACTACGCGCTACCGCTTTAAAGACGGAACACAGCAATAAAAAAGCCCGCCTCACTGAACCAGTGAGCGGGCTTTTTACTAGCAATAACTACAAATTAAGCACGGCTCATGAACTTGTGTTCAGTCGTGTTAATTTTGATCTTCTCGCCAGATGCGATGTACTCAGGCACTTGTACTGTTAAACCAGTTGTTAGTACAGCTGGTTTAGTACGCGCACTTGCAGAAGCACCTTTAATTGATGGATCAGTTTCAACAATTACAAGATCTACCGTTGCAGGTAGTTCAATTGCAACTGGCGTACCATCAACAGTAAGAACTTGAATACCTTGAGTCTCTTCTGTAATGAAAAGAAGCTCTTCAGCAATTGAGTCTTTTGTGAAGTTGTACGGCGTGTAATCTTCGTTATCCATGAAGACATACTCGTCACCATCGATGTAAGAGAATGATGCTTGATGACGACGGAAGTCCGCAAGGCTAATCATTTCATCTGCTTTGAAGCTTTCATCGCTTTTTGCGCCCGTTGCTACATCGTAAAGACGCATACGGTAAAGGCTTGCACCAGCACGACCACTAGGAGTTAGTTTTTTAATTTCTTTCACTAACAATACTTTACCATTGAGTTCAATGGCTGCAAATTTTTTGATTTCACTTGCCTTTGGCATAGTCTGACATCCAGTAATAGATTGTGGGTAGAAATTACCACGAACTCAAATTTAGGCAAATAAAGAAATTATGAATAGCTGATTTATTCAGCATTTCCATGCGATTTTTTTCAAAATTTTCATCCCTTAGCAGCATTTGACTCCAGTATGATACTCACTCGCCTGCTCATGGAAGATATCCGCTAAATATTGAGCCAAAGATTCTGCAGGTAAATCTGACGGTATTACGACATCATAAATACGTACACGCATTGATGTTTCAGATTCTCGAAACAATAGCCATTCCTCGTTTTTACGCTGAACAGACATCACTTTGCCAAATACGTTAAATTTAATTCTCATCAAACACCTACTATGAACGGGGGTATTACTTCCTTCTATACTAAAAAGTAGCACATCATTTCGCTAGAACTGCACATTAAGGTACAGACATGCTCAACATGGACTTATCCAAAAAAGTCGTCATCAATACAACAACCATGGATTGGCTACCAAGCCCCTCAGGAGGCGTTCTCAGAAAACCCTTAGAAAGGGAATCCGCCGAATCAGGCCACACCACCAGTGTTGTCGAGTATATAGCAGCAGCAAATTTCCCTATCCACCCCCACCCTTTAGGTGAAGAAATCTTCGTATTAGAAGGGATATTTTCAGACGAAACGGGAAACTTCCCCGCTGGCAGTTATATCCGTAACCCACCAAAATCGCATCACGCACCGTTTAGCCACGAAGGCTGTAAAATATTAGTCAAGCTGAATCAATTTGATGAAAGTGACAGCCAACAAGTCAATATTGATACCCAAACCGCTAAGTGGTTACAAGGTATCGGAGGGCTTAAAGTCATGCCTTTACATGATTTTAAGCATGGCGCACGACATGAGCATACCGCGCTTGTTAAATGGCCTGCGGGTGAAACATTCCAATATCATCAACATGTTGGTGGTGAAGAAATTTTTGTAATCTCAGGCGAGTTACGCGATGAGTACGGCCACTATCCTGCTGGAACTTGGCTCCGTAGCCCTCACCAAAGTGTACACAGACCATATGCAGAAGAAGAAACAATCATCTTTGTTAAAACGGGGCATTTACCATTGGTATAATCCAGTGTGCTGGCAGATCGATAATTTAGGGCTTACCCCTTCAGAAAACATCTCACTCTGCTATGACCAGTACGAAATCGATTAAATTTATAAATACAGTCATGTACAGTGTCTAGCTTCTTGGAACGCACCTTCGCGTACTCCCTGAATTGCCATATTTTTCACAAAATACGACTTAATCGAGACAGCCTGAACAATGACAACCATTCATCATCATCCTGTACAAATCTACTATGAAGATACCGATCACTCAGGTGTCGTTTATCACCCTAACTTCTTAAAATATTTTGAGCGCGCCCGCGAACACGTTATCGACAGTGACAAGCTCGCGACCCTATGGAATGACCATGGGCTTGGCTTTGCCGTATATAAAGCAGATATGATTTTTCAAGACGGTGTCGAATTTGCGGAAGTGTGCGATATTCGCACCAGCGTAACTCTAGACGGTAAATACAAAACACTATGGCGACAAGAGGTTTGGCGCCCTAACGGTACACGCGCTGCCGTGATTGGCGATATTGAAATGGTCTGTTTAGATAAACAAAAGCGTCTGCACCCGATTCCACAAGACTTGCTTGATAGCATGGCATCAATGGTTTAAATCCAAAGTTTGGATAAAGGTTTAGATACTAGTGGAATTTATGATTGCCAATGAAGGTATATTCTAGCGATTCAGCAAATTCTCTATCAATACCTTACGGGCGTAAATAGAAGAGATATCCAGTTTACGTCCTTTCACCATCAAACCAAAACGATAGCTCGAAGACAAACGTCCTAAACACGTAGACCACATTTGTCCTTCTGCTTGTTTGCTCCAATCCTCATCTTTAGCTGCTTTATCATTCAATGTATTTAAAACAATGCCCGTAATTAATTCGAGTGGTTGTGCACTAACCTGCTTTTCATCGAAAAGTGAGAGATGCTGTTTCTTGCTTGAAGAAAAGCCAAAACCAAATGATTTTAAAGGTTGAGCAAGACCAAGTCCTGTCGCCTTAATATAAGACTCTTTAAGTACCCACAAATCAAAAAATCGTCGGCGCTGATCTGCTAGATCCAATCGCATCAATGATTCTATCTCTTGTGGTTGAAAGTAGTTGTCCATAATTGTACTAAATGACAAGTCTTCCCTTTCACACTCTATATCCACGCCTAGCTCTATCTTTTGGTCTGCCGTTTGCGTAACAGCCAGTAATACTTGATCGCCACTATGGCTCAAATTAAAGACCAAACTCGTTTGCTGTCGTTGGGCTCTACATAAATAAGGCTTTCCTTTCTCGCCATATTCAAAACACCACTCATTAGGCCTCACTCGAGCATAACGTGACAGGGTCACTCGCAGAAATGCACGTATATAAATGGCATGCATACGTGCTAGAGGCTGTCGATAGCGCATCGCTCTCGCTAACTCTTCTTCGTTAAGTAAAGGACGAGCTTGATTGATCAAATAGGAATGATCGATTGCCACAGTAGAGGAAAGATCTTCTATATTTTTATGCGTTTTTGGCAATGTGAGGAACCACAAGTCCACTGTGTTTATTTTCGTCAATTCAGAACAATCCAAGCAGAATTCAGAGCATGCATTATACGTCGCAAGGCCCTCAGTACAACTGTCAACAACGTCATTAATGCAACATTAAACAGGTCAGATGACTGACCATCAAACTTTTATATCTAAAACATCAGACCAGTACCAGACAAAGGGTTTGGGAAGCTTTTTAAACAAAATGCGACACAGATCACCACAACATGAAAAACTGAGTATTTACACTAACAAAGACCGCATACAACTTTAATATCAACAACTTAAATTCAATAACATTACAAAATATGAGAATTAGCTTTTTTGAACTGGTCTGAAGAGATCCAACCTCTTACTCAAGCGATTGTAACCACTATCCGCCTCGGGTAGGCTGCTCAGCAATTGACTGATTCAGTGAAAAATAGCCTTGCGGAATCTTACTTACGCACTGCATTTCACACTGATGCTCTACAGGATAGTAATGGATACGAGCAATATGGATAATCTGACATCTTCCCTTTGTCGCACTGATAGCAGACTCGCGTTTTAGCATGCAGTTTTCTACTCACCCTACATCTTGGCTCTATCCCGCCTCTACTTATTTTTTAATAAGCGCATCTTTGCGCTTACCTCAATTGCTACACCCTTTATTTTTTCATCGGTTGCCTATTCGCAACACTTACACCGAATGTATAGCACCCGTAACACAAGTGCTAAGCGGAGACTCATAATGAGCCAAACCCCAAAAACCACGTCTGAATCGCAAGAAGATAAGCGACTCAATAAACGCTTGAAAGACATGCCTGTTGCTATTGTTGGCATGGCGAGCATTTTTGCTAACTCTCGATACTTAAATAAGTTCTGGGATTTGATTAGTGAAAAAATTGATGCGATTACAGAAGTGCCAGAAACGCATTGGCGCCCTGAAGACTATTACGATGCAAACAAGAGCACGCCAGATAAGTCTTACTGTAAACGTGGTGGCTTCATGCCTGAAGTCGATTTCAACCCAATGGAGTTTGGTCTTCCGCCAAATATTCTTGAACTAACGGATACGTCACAGCTGCTATCTCTAATTGTGGCAAAAGAGGTATTAGCTGATGCCAAACTACCTGAAGGCTACGATCGCGATAAGATTGGTATTACCTTAGGTGTCGGTGGTGGGCAAAAAATCAGCCAGAGCCTAAATGCACGTTTGCAATACCCTGTTCTGAAGAAAGTCTTTGCGAGCAGCGGTATCAATGAGCAAGACAGCGAAATGCTGATCAAGAAGTTCCAAGATCAGTATATTCACTGGGAAGAAAACTCATTCCCTGGTTCGCTAGGTAACGTTATTGCAGGTCGTATTGCTAACCGCTTCGACTTAGGTGGTATTAACTGCGTGGTTGATGCAGCATGTGCAGGTTCACTTGCAGCACTTCGCATGGCATTGGGTGAGCTGGTTGATGGCCGCAGTGAAATGATGATCACTGGTGGTGTGTGTACTGATAACTCACCAACCATGTACATGAGCTTCTCGAAAACGCCCGCTTTTACCACCAACGAAACCATCCAACCTTTCGATATCGATTCTAAAGGCATGATGATTGGTGAAGGTATCGGTATGGTCGCTCTGAAGCGACTTGAAGATGCAGAACGCGATGGCGACCGTATTTACTCAGTGATCAAAGGTGTTGGCGCATCATCAGACGGTAAATTCAAAAGTATTTATGCACCTCGCCCTGAAGGCCAAGCGAAAGCACTTAAACGTGCTTACGATGATGCTGGTTTTGCCCCTCAAACGCTGGGCTTATTAGAAGCGCACGGAACAGGTACAGCTGCGGGTGATGTGGCAGAGTTCAACGGCTTGAATTCTGTATTTAGTGAAGGTAATAACCAAAAGCAACACATTGCTTTAGGCTCAGTAAAATCACAAATTGGTCATACTAAGTCAACAGCAGGTACGGCAGGCTTAATTAAAGCAGCCCTAGCCCTTCACCATAAAGTCTTACCACCAACGATTAATGTTTCGAAACCAAACCCGAAACTGAATATCGAAGATTCACCTTTCTACCTCAACACTGAAATGCGTCCTTGGATGCAACGTGTTGACGGTACACCGCGTCGTGCAGGTATCAGCTCTTTTGGCTTTGGTGGTACTAACTTCCACGTCGTGCTTGAAGAGTACACTTCTGAGCACCAACGTGACGATCAATACCGTCAACGTGAAGTGGCACAGACCTTACTATTCAGTGCGTCTTCTCGTGATGCCCTGATTGCTGACCTAAAAGAGCAAATCAAAGTTGTTCAAGCCGGTAACACAACACTTTCAGCCTTAGCGAAAACACATGGCCTTCGTGACATTGCCGCTGGTGATGCGCGTTTAGGTTTAGTTGCTAAATCAGCTGATGAACTACAAACGTTACTGACTCAAGCCTTATCGCAGCTAGAAAAACAAGATGCGACACAATGGCAGCTTCCAAACGGTACTAGCTACCGCGCTTCTGCGCTGGTTGGCGGCAAACAAGCAGGCAAAGTCGCGGCATTGTTTGCAGGTCAAGGTTCACAGTACCTGAATATGGGTCGTGAGCTTGCGTGTTACTACCCTGAAATGCGTAACCAATTAGCCAATGCCGATCAGGTGTTTGGTCAGAATAAGAAAACAGTTCTTTCACAAGTTCTATTCCCCGTTCCAGCCTTCAGCAAAGAAGACGTGGCAGCTCAGGAAGCAACGCTTACCAATACTGCTAACGCACAAAGCGCAATCGGTGTGATGTCTATGGGTCAATTTGACCTGATGACACAGGCAGGCTTTAAAGCCGATATGGTTGCTGGTCATAGCTTTGGTGAACTCAGTGCGTTATGTGCGTCTGGTGTGATCTCACAAAATGATTACTACAAACTCGCCTTTGAGCGCGGTAATGCGATGGCAGCTAAGCCTGCAGAAGGCGATAGCGGCACTATGTACGCCGTTATTCTTGATGCAGACAAACTTGCCGGTGTTGAAAAGTGCATCAGTGATTTCGAAGGCGTCAGCATTGCTAATTACAATGCCCCAAGCCAACTTGTTATCGCTGGCCCAACGCTTGGCGCACAACAAGCTGCCAAAGCACTAACAGAGCAAGGATTCAAAGCAATCCCACTGCCTGTTTCTGGTGCATTCCACACACCTTTGGTTGCTCACGCTCAAAAACCATTTGCTGCTGCGATCGATAAAGCCGCTTTCACTGCGCCTACTTTGCCTTTGTATTCCAATGCAACGGGCGAGCTGTATAAGAAAGATGGTAAGGCGATTAAGAAAGCCTTCAAACAGCATATGCTGCAATCTGTTCGTTTTAGCACTCAATTAGAAGCCATGTACCAAGCTGGTGCGCGCGTATTTGTTGAGTTCGGTCCGAAGAACATTCTGCAAAAGCTGGTTGAGAAAACACTGCAAGATAAGTCTGATGAGCTATGCACCATCAGCCTGAATCCAAACCCTAAAGGTGACAGCGACCAGCAGTTACGTTTAGCCGCAGTACAACTGGCCGTTGCTGGTGTCTCGTTGAGCACTATCGACCCATACCAAGCGGAAATTGCAGCCCCTGCAGCTGCATCGCCAATGAACATTAAGCTTCATGCAACCAACTACATCAGTGATGCGACGCGTAAGAAGATGGCGAAATCGTTAGAAACAGGTGCCATTGCCCCACTGACTGAAATTGTTGAAGTTGAAAAAGTGGTAGAGAAGATTGTGGAAAAAGAAGTGATTAAAACCGAGATCCGCGAAGTACAAGTGCCTGTTTCAGTAACTGATACTGCTGCAACAGCAAACGCTGCGCCTGTTGCATCAACTCAAGTAAATGTGCAAGCTCAACCGCTAACAACAGCGCCTGTATCAGTATTAGCTTCAGCAAGTGATGACTCATTAACGGCATTCTTCACTGCACAACAGCAAGCAGCTGAACTTCACCAACAATTCCTTGCTATCCCGCAGCAATACGGTGATACCTTCGCGGCACTCATGACAGAGCAAGCGAAAATGGCTGCCGCTGGCGTTGCTATTCCAGAAAGCCTACAGCGCTCAATGGAACTCTTCCACCAGCACCAAGCTGATACTTTAAAAGCACATGCTAATTACCTTGCACTACAAGCAAACAGTAATACTGCTGCATTAGGTATGGTTTCGACACAACCTGTTGCAAACGTTCAAGCACAAGTCATCACTGCGCAAGCGCCTGTACAAGTCGCTGTTCAAACTGCGGTTCAAGCGACAGCTCAACCTGTTGCTCAAACTCAAACAATCGCTACTCGAGCAATCACGACTCCAGTAGTAGCGCCAGTTGCTAAAACCGAACCAAAAGTAGCCGCTTCAAAGCCAGTTGAACCGAAGCAAGCGCCGTCACTTTCAGCCACTATGGCATCAGCGGCTGCACCACAAATCACGGTCTCAGCCCCTGCTGCAAACCCTGAAAAAGTGATGCTAGATGTTGTAGCTGAAAAAACGGGCTACCCAACTGAGATGCTTGATCTAGAAATGGATATGGAAGCCGATCTAGGCATCGATTCTATCAAGCGCGTTGAGATTTTAGGGACAGTTCAAGACGAACTTCCTAACCTACCTGAACTGAACCCTGAAGATCTGGCAGAGTGCCGTACGCTTGCTGAAATTGTTAGCTACATGAACAGCAAAATGCCTGCGAACACATCGTCTGCAACGGCATCAGCAGCACCTATTGCTCAAGCAGCTCAAGCTAACGGCTTAGGTGCAGAGCAAGTACAAAACACCATGTTAGAAGTTGTGGCTGATAAAACCGGCTACCCAACTGAAATGCTTGATCTAGAAATGGATATGGAAGCAGATCTTGGTATCGATTCTATCAAACGCGTTGAAATTCTTGGAACAGTGCAAGATCAACTGCCTTCACTACCAGAGTTGAATCCTGAAGACTTAGCTGAGTGTCGTACACTTGGTGAAATCGTTGCTTACATGAACAGCAAACTAACGGCTGCTCCTGTCGCAGCTGCGCCAGTAGCTACGACTTCAACAGCTAGCTCTAACGGTTTAGATGCTGCACAAGTACAAACCACCATGCTTGAGGTTGTAGCCGATAAAACGGGCTACCCAACAGAAATGCTAGATCTTGGCATGGACATGGAAGCTGACCTTGGTATCGATTCTATCAAGCGCGTTGAAATCCTAGGCACAGTGCAAGATCAACTACCAACGTTACCAGAGCTGAACCCTGAAGATTTAGCTGAGTGTCGTACGCTGGGTGAAATCGTTGATTACATGAACAGCAAACTCCCTGCTGCATCTGCAACAGTGACTCCTGTCGCTAGCTCTAACGGTTTAAACGCCGCGCAAGTACAAACAACCATGCTTGACGTAGTCGCTGAAAAAACAGGCTACCCAACGGAAATGCTAGACCTTGCAATGGACATGGAAGCAGACCTTGGTATTGATTCTATCAAGCGTGTTGAAATTCTAGGCACAGTGCAAGACCAACTGCCAACGCTGCCAGAGCTTAATCCTGAAGATTTAGCTGAATGTCGTACGCTTGGCGAAATCGTGGATTACATGAACAGCAAGCTACCTGCTGCTTCAGCTGTAATAGCAGTGCCTTCAACGACAGCGCCAGTAGCCGCTTCAACAGCTACATCTAACGGCTTAGACGCAGCACATGTGCAAAGCACTATGTTAGACGTTGTAGCGGATAAAACGGGTTACCCAGCAGAAATGCTAGACCTTGCAATGGATATGGAAGCCGATTTAGGTATCGACTCTATCAAACGTGTTGAAATCCTAGGGACTGTGCAAGACCAACTGCCTTCACTGCCAGAGCTTAATCCAGAAGATCTCGCTGAATGTCGTACATTGGGTGAAATCGTTACTTACATGCAAAGTAAGCTTGCTGCGGACTCTGCGACTGCGCCAACGGCTAACGAAGCAACACCAGTTACAACCGTATCTGATTCAGTATCAGCTTCAACAGCAAGTGCAGATCTTCCTCCACACAACGAGGTAGCGCTAAAAAAGTTACCAGCGGTAGATAAACTATCAGACTGCTTTGCTAAAAATGCATGTGTTGTGATCACAGATGATGGTCACAATGCAGGCGTTCTAGCAGAGAAATTAACGGCAAACGGCTTACAAGTCGCTGTTGTTCGTAGTCCGCTATCTGCCGCATCACCGCTAAGTACAGAAATCAAAAGCTACGACTTAGCAAGTATTGATGACGCAGGCATTCAAGCTGTTATTGTTGACATCGAAAAAGATCAGCAAGAAATTGCTGGCTTTATTCACCTTCAGCCTCAATCAGAAGTCACAGATACAACCACGGTTGCTCTGAATGATGAAGCAAAAGCCAACCTCGACGTTGCATTCCTGTTCGCTAAATTGCTTAACAGCCAATTAAACAATGCAGATTCAACAAGCCGTCGTGTTTTCTTCACGGTAAGCCGTATTGATGGGGGCTTTGGTTATGCTGATTCAGCACAACTAGCTACTGCAGAACTCAACCAAGCAGCACTAGCGGGTTTAACTAAAACCCTTAGCCATGAGTGGCAAAATGTGTTCTGCCGTGCAATTGATGCAGCATCAGCGTTAGATGCTCGCCACCTTGCAGAGGCTATCTACGCTGAGTTATTCGATATTAATACCCAAGCGGTAGAAGTTGGCTTTAACTTGGAAGATGAGAACACAGTTCGATCAACCTTGATTGCTGTTGAAGCAGGCCAGGCAGATACGAAAAATGCTGCGGCTAAGTTAACCAAGAACGACAAAGTGCTCGTTACTGGTGGTGCTAAAGGCGTGACGTTTGAATGTGCGCTTTCACTTGCAAAACAATGCCAATCACATTTCATCCTTGCTGGCCGTAGTAAACATATTACTGCAGCAGAGCTACCTGAATGGGCGCAAGGTAAGAAAGACAATGAATTGAAGCCAGCGGCTATTCGCCACCTTCAGTCTTTAGGTGATAAACCAACGCCAAAGAAGGTCGATACCCTACTTCGCCCCGTATTAAGCAGCCTTGAAATTAACGCGGCACTGTCTGCATTTACCGCTGTAGGCGCAAGTGCTGAGTACATCAGCCTTGATGTATCTAACAGTGAGTCTGTAGCCAATACACTGTCAAAAATCGACGGTATTACCGGCCTTATCCACGGTGCAGGTGTGCTTGCTGATAAACATATCCAAGATAAAACCTTAGACGAGCTAAACCTTGTTTACGGCACCAAAGTGGGTGGCTTGAAAGCAGTCCTTAACGCGATTGATAACAGCAAACTAAAACTACTTGCGATGTTCTCATCTGCGGCAGGTTTCTATGGCAACACAGGCCAAAGTGACTACGCCATGTCTAACGACATTTTGAACAAGGCAGCGCTGCAATTCTCAGCTCGTCATCCTGAAGCGAAAGTAATGAGCTTCAACTGGGGACCTTGGGACGGTGGCATGGTTAACCCAGCCCTGAAGAAGATGTTCACTGATCGTGGTGTGTACGTTATTCCACTACAAGCAGGTGCCGATCTATTCAGCAGCCAGCTATTAAATGAAACAGGTATTCAATTGCTTATCGGCACTAGCATGCAAGGCGCTGATAGCAAGGAGAACGCTGTAAAAAAGCCTAATGCGGAGTCTATGCAGGTAGCACAGAGTCCGCTGAATACGAGCATCACTGTAACACGCGACCTTGACCCGAAAGCGATGCCTTTCATCAAGGATCACTGTATCGCTGGCAACCCTGTGTTGCCAACGGTATGCGCCATTCAATGGATGCGTGAAGCAGCACAGCAATGGTTAGGGGCGAACGTCAGCGTTCGCAACTACAAGCTACTAAAAGGTGTGATTTTTGAAAATGATGATGTGCAAACACTCACATTGAATATTTCACCTGATGCAAAAATGGCAACACAGTGGAAAGCGTTAATCAGCTGTGGTGGTCGACCTCAATACCAAGCACAACTTGTTATTGATAGCGACACAGCAGCTGCAGGTTTAGAAAAAACCTTTATTAACGATTCGGCGAAACCTGTGACAACAGCGAATGACCTATACCGTAATGGCACCCTATTTCATGGGCCTCGCCTGCAAGGTATTCAAGCAGTAACACGCTTTGATGACCTAGGTTTGGTCGCTCCATGCCAGCTACCTGTTATTTCAGATAGCGACTGTGGCTCTTTTGTTCCAACCCAGCATGCTGGTGGCTGCCAGCCATTTGCAGAAGATTACTTACTGCAAGCTATGTTGGTTTGGGCAAGATTGAAATACGATGCGGCCAGCCTACCATCTGCGATTGGCGAATTCGTTTCGTATACACCAATGCAATCTGGCGAATGTGGTTGGATCGAGCTGGAAGTGATTAAAAGCACAGCCCGTTCGCTACAAGCCAATATTGCGTTATACCACCAAGATGGACGCTTAAGTGCCGTAATGAAAGGCGCTAAGGTGACCATCAGCAAAACCCTCAATGAGGCGTTTTTGGTGAAAACTCAATCAGAAAAGGAGCTTCTGTCGTAGTGGCTGATTCTTCTACTAATAAAGCGATGCCATTGCGCATCGCTCTTTTAGCCCAGCCTCGCGCTGGGCTTTCTGCTAACCTTTTACCCTCGTCACTGGCTACTGAAACCATCAAGCTTTCTGACGATCTTACTGCCACACTGAATACGGCTATTCAGGTAGTTAACCAAGGTAAAGCAGTCACATTAACGTCTCAGTCTGGCCTTTCGGTTGTATTAATGGCGGGATTAACGGCGGCTCAAAATCGCATTCACCCACATGCGTATTTATCTGGTTTTGCGGCAAGTTTACCGCTTGCTGTTGAGCAATCACGCCGCCAATCAGATGACGTTAGTATTGAGCAAACATCGACGGCATCAACAGCCGTTGAGCAATTTTCAGCGCTATACCAACTTATTGATGATATTGCAGCACGAAATCAGCAACCAGAATACACGCAAGAAGGTGGTGATGACTGCCAGTATTGGTTTACCGAACCAAATAAAGCGCGGGTTGCTAGCCTGACTTTTAATACCGAAAACCTAGCTTTTGATGCTAAAAGCCAAGCTGGCAGCACTAGCCTTGTGTTAACCCAAGCGACGGGCTTAAAAGAAGCAAAACCACTGCTCGATTCATCGCGTTTATTTTTCATTATTACGGGAAATACAGAGGCCGATCTATCAACAAAACTGGCTGAGCTAAGCAAGCGCTTTGTTAATCCAGCGCTAAACTCTTCGGTTCTTATCGAATTAATGCACCAAAACTTAGTGCGCTTTCAAGCTGGCTCGCAAGCGCAATTCACTATTGTATTGCAAGGTGCGTCGGTCGATGCGGTGTTGTTAGAAATCAATGCACTAACCAAGGTGTTATCCAAGGTTATTACAGAGAAAATCGACTATAAAACCCCTGCAGGCAGTTACTTTTCACCTGCGCCAGACAACCAAGGCAAAGTCGCCTTTGTTTACCCTGGTGTTGGCACTGTCTATCCGGGCATGTTGCGTGATTTTTACCAGTATTTCCCAGATCTTTACGCCAGATTAGAGCGTGAAGGCAATTTAAAAGAAATGCTACAAGCGGATAAAATCTACGCGGCTAGCAATGGCAAAACAGGTAGTCAGCCCCAAGAGATGACGCTTAGCGAACTTGCTATCGCAGGTGTTGGCAGCAGTTATATCCTGACTCAGCTCTTGTGTGAGTCATTTTCGATCAAGCCTGATTTTGCGCTAGGTTATTCCAAAGGTGAAGCCTCTATGTGGGCAAGCCTCGGTGTATGGCGTAATCCCCATGCTTTGATTGAAATGACCCAAACTAGCCCTATTTTCACTACCGCAATATCGGGTGAATTAACGGCAGTGCGTGAGGTATGGCAACTGGAGGAAAATGAAGCGATCACATGGAATAGCTTCCTTGTCCGCAGTGAACCCGCAGCCATTGAAGCATTATTGCCTCAATACCCTCGTGCTTATCTTGCCATTATCCAAGGTGATACTTGTATTCTTGCAGGTTGTGAACAGAGCTGTCGCGATCTACTCAAACAACTGGGTAAACGTGGTATTGCCTCTAACCGTGTAACGGCCATGCATACCACACCAGCTTGGAGCCAACATGCCCAAGTCACTGATTTTTATAATCAGCCGTTATGTGATGAACTTCCGCATCATATCCGCTTTATTAGCGCAGCAGAGTTGCTACCTCAAAACGCTAATCAACCAGTAAATCTAGATAGACAGAGTATTGCGACATCTATTGCCGATACCTTCTGTTCAACCCTCGACTTTACTGCACTCATCCGTGCAGCACGAGAACACGGTGCGCGTTTGTTTATCGAATTAGGTGCCGACCGTCAAACCAGTACCTTAATCGACAAGATCAATCGTGCAGATAAAGTGACTGACAGCCTTGCTGTGGCAACGAATGCCAAAGGCGGTAATGACATTCAAACCTTATTGAAATGCATTGCCCAGCTGATCACCCAGCAAGTGCCTTTATCTATTTCGCCTTTAGTTGACGGTCTTGCCCGCCAACTCGTCTCTTCAGAGACTCAATCTACCCTTCATACACAAGGAGAGCCAGTATGAGTTCTCAGCACCATTCGGCTGACAAATCAGCAAAAATTGCGATTGTTGGTTTAGCCAATCAGTATCCCGATGCCGATACGCCAAAGGGCTTTTGGAACAACCTACTGGATAAAAAAGATTCACGCACAAGGTTACGTCCTGAAAAGCTAGGTGCCAACCCAAACGCTTATCAAGGCCAACAAGGTGAATCAGACCGTTTTTACTGTGATAAAGGCGGCTACATTGAAAACTTCACCTTTGACCCGAATGGCTATCGTTTACCCTCTGATTATTTCAATGGTCTAGACGATAGCTTCTTGTGGGCGCTAGATACCAGCCGCAAGGCACTGTTAGATGCAGGTATTGCACTTGATGCCGATGTTCTTGAACGCACTGGTGTAATCATGGGAGCGTTATCTTTCCCGACTACGCGTTCAAATGATTTGTTCCTGCCGATCTATCACTCTGCAGTAGAGAAAGCGCTACAAGAAAAGCTGGCTAATCCACAATTTTCATTGTTGCCATCAAACGACCAACCAAAAACGCTGAATACCGCAAATGGTGCCGCGGCCCATAACGCATCAAAAATTGTGGCTGATGCTCTTGGCCTAGGCAGTGCCCAGCTAAGCCTTGATGCGGCTTGTGCGAGTTCTGTTTACTCTTTAAAGCTGGCTTGTGATTACCTAAGCACAGGTAAAGCAGACATGATGCTAGCAGGTGCAGTGTCTGGCGCTGATCCATTCTTCATCAATATGGGTTTCTCTATTTTCCACGCCTACCCTGATCACGGAGTTTCTGTTCCTTTTGATAGCAACAGTAAAGGCCTATTCGCGGGCGAAGGCGCTGGTGTTTTAGTGCTGAAACGCCTTGAAGATGCCGAACGCGATGGCGACCATATTTATGCTGTTGTCAGTGGCATTGGTCTTTCAAATGATGGTCGTGGCCAGTTTGTATTAAGCCCAAATAGCAAAGGTCAGGTACAAGCCTTTGAGCGTGCTTATGAAGCCAGCGATTTGTCAACAGAAAGTATTGAAGTGATTGAGTGTCACGCAACAGGTACACCGCTAGGTGACAAAGTTGAGTTAACCTCAATGGAGCGCTTCTTTACTGACAAGCTCAATGGCAGCCAAGTCCCTTTGATTGGTTCAGCAAAATCGAATTTAGGTCATCTGCTCACCGCTGCTGGCATGCCGGGGATCATGAAAATGATCTTTGCAATGAAAGAAGGCGTGCTACCCCCAAGTATTAATCTGTCAGAACCTTTGTCATCACCTGAAGGTTTATTTGGCGCTCAAACACTGCCGACTCAAGTACAGCCTTGGCCAGATAAAGCAGGCAATCCTGAACGTCGTGCTGGCGTATCAGTATTTGGTTTTGGTGGCTGTAATGCTCACTTGTTACTTGAATCTTATTCAGGCGCACAGTCGGCAACACATTCAACAACAGGATCTGCGGCGAAAACGACAGTTTGTGAAGCTGATTCGTTACCACGTCACTCCACAGCATTAAAAGTGACAGGTCTTGCTTCGCACTTTGGCTCATTAAAAACCATTAATGCCCTTAGTCATGCGATTCAACATGACGAAAATGCCTTTGTTGCTTTACCGAAAAAACGCTGGAAAGGCTTAGACCAACACCCTGAGCTATTAAGCCAATTTGGGCTGCACACCATTCCGCATGGTGCTTATATCGATCAGTTCGAATTAGATTTCCTGCGCTTTAAGGTGCCACCAAACGAAGACGATCGCTTGATTTCGCAACAGCTCTTGTTGATGAAAGTCGCCGATGAAGCCATCCGTGATGCCAAGTTAGCATCAGGGCAGAAAGTCGCCGTTTTAGTTGCGATGGAAACTGAGCTTGAAATGCATCAGTTCCGTGGACGCGTAAACCTGCATACTCAGCTTGCAGATAGCCTTACGAACATGGGCGTTACCTTAACGGAATCAGAATATAAATCCCTTGAAGCTATTTCAATGGACAGTGTGTTAGATGCCGCCAAGCTGAACCAGTACACCAGTTTCATCGGTAACATCATGGCGTCACGTATTGCGTCGCTATGGGATTTTAATGGCCCTGCGTTCACTATTTCTGCTGCCGAGCAATCTGTCGCTCGTTGTATTGATGTAGCAGAAAACCTAATGAGCCAAGAATCGCTTGATGCCGTCGTTATTGCTGCCGTTGATTTAAGTGGTAGTGCTGAACAAGTGATCTTGAAGAACAGCATTCGACCTATAGCTAACTCAGTACAAGATTCAGGTTGGCATGTTGGTGAAGGAGCTGGTGCTATCGTACTAACGGATGCAGCTTCTGGTTCTGAATCGCAGTCGCAAGCGCAGGCATACGGTGAAATCACAGCATCAGGTTTTAGTGCGACCAGTCAAAGTCACACTGTCACAGATCGCTTATTAACATCATCAGGTGTACCTGCATCTGCCATCAAGGTACTGGAAGTTAACCAAGCCCCTGACAGCACAGAAACCTTGCAACTACCCCTAAACACGGTACAGCCTACATTCGCCAATCAGCGCTTAGGCCATAGCTTTGCCGCATCAGGCATGGCGAGCTTGCTACATGGTTTAATTACCTTAAATCACACAGCAACTCACGAGCAGACCAAAGCAGGAATTATCGCCAGTGTGAGTGAAAACCAGTGTTCGCAACTGCTCGTTTCGCAATCGCAAGCCGAAACGCACGCGTTAAACACTCGTCTAGCTAATGAACTTGAAAGTGACAATAAACGTCAGCTTATCAAGCAAGTCACACTCGGTGGGCGTGACATTTATCAACACATAGTCACAGCCGAACTCGCTGATATAGCGTCGATTCAACAAAAAGTGGCGAATACTGCACCGCAAATTAAGGCGCAGAAACCAGTATTTAACCCAATAGTGGCAACGCTGCCAGCTCAGAAGCAGCAACCATCCGTATCCCCGATTTTGGCAACAACACGCCAAACGCCGATAACAGGAACTCCAAGCAATATGACCAACGTCCTATCCGCTAATAACAGCCAGAATACTCAGACAAATAGCCCTACATCATCACAGCAAGCAGCATTTATCGAGAACCAACAACTTGCTCAACAAGTTCACCAAGCCTTCTTACAAAATCGTGAGCAAGGATTGAAGATGGCTGATGCTTTACTAAAAGCGCAATTAAACGAAGTCACTGCACAGATGGAAGCGGGTTATAACCCACAATCTGCGCCTACATCGGCATTAGCTAACGCAACAGCAACAACACCCGTTGCCGAACCTGTTAACGCCTACGCAGCACCTGTAAAGCCAATTCGTAAACCATGCATTTGGGATTACGATGACTTGGTTGAATATGCCGAAGGGGATATTGCTAATGTCTTTGGCCCTGATTACGCCATTATCGACAACTACTCACGTCGCGTAAGGCTACCAACCACGGATTACCTCTTGGTTTCGCGTGTCACTAAACTTGACGCAACTATGCTGGAATACAAACCAAGCACCATGACAACGGAATATGACATTCCTGTCGATGCACCTTACTTGGTTGATGGACAAATTCCTTGGGCGGTTGCCGTTGAATCTGGTCAGTGTGATTTAATGCTGATCAGCTACTTAGGTATCGACTTTGAAAACAAAGGCGAGCGTGTGTACCGCCTGCTCGATTGCACCCTGACCTTCCTTGGTGATTTACCGCGCGGTGGAGACACATTACGTTACGACATCTCGATTAATCACTTCGCCCGTAATGGCGATACTTTGCTGTTCTTCTTCTCGTACGAATGTTTTGTTGGCGATGAGATGATCCTGAAAATGGATAACGGCTGTGCTGGTTTCTTCACCGATGAAGAATTGGCTGACGGTAAAGGTGTTATCCGTACTGAAGACGAAATTAAAGCGCGTAACCTAGCAATGAAGCAACACTTTAATCCGTTACTGCATTGCCAGAAAACTCAGTTTGACTACCACACGCTACACAACTTGCTAAGCGCAAACATTGCCGGTTGTTTTGGTGAGAGTCATATCTCTGATCGCCACCAGCCTTCATTGTGCTTTAGTTCTGAAAAATTCATGATGATTGAGCAAGTAAGCCGCGTTGAACCACAAGGTGGCGCGTGGGGACTTGGCTTAATCGAAGGTCATAAACAGCTAGAACCTGAACACTGGTATTTCCCTTGTCATTTTAAAGACGACTCCGTAATGGCGGGTTCTTTAATGGCTGAAGGCTGTGGTCAATTGCTCCAGTTCTACATGATGTACCTAGGTATGCACACCCAAGTACAAAATGGTCGATTCCAACCGCTTGAAAACGCACCACAAAAAGTACGTTGTCGTGGACAAGTGTTACCACAATCTGCGGTATTAACTTACCGTATGGAAGTGACAGAAATTGGTTTGAGCCCTCGCCCATATGCCAAAGCCAATATCGATATTTTGCTTGATGGAAAAGTCGTGGTGGATTTCCAAAACCTGGGTGTGATGATCCGTGAAGAAGAGGAATGTACACGCTACCTTGGTTCATCTGATTACATTGTCGAAGATGCACCAGTACAAGTTGCACTTGAAATTGCAAGCACACCAAAAGCAAATGTGAGCAAAGCAGCATCGGCAAATGCCCCACTAATGGCGCAAATTCCTGACTTAACAACTGCAACCAATAAAGGTGTGATCCCGCTACAACACGTAGAAGCGCCGATTACGCCTGATTACCCGAACCGCACTCCAGACACAGTACCGTTTACGCCGTACCACATGTTTGAATTTGCAACGGGTGACATCGAGAAATGTTTCGGCCCTGACTTCTCAATTTACCGCGGTATGATCCCACCGCGTACGCCATGTGGTGATTTACAGCTAACAACTCGCGTAATTGAAGTTAATGGCACCCGTGGTGACTTCAAAACGCCGTCATCGTGTATTGCAGAATACGAAGTGCCTGAAAACGCATGGTACTTTGACGAAAATAGCCATCAAACACTAATGCCTTATTCGGTATTGATGGAAATTTCTCTGCAACCAAATGGCTTTATCTCTGGTTACATGGGCACAACCCTTGGCTTCCCAGGTGAAGAACTATTCTTCCGTAACCTTGATGGTAGCGGCAAGATGCTACGTAATGTTGATTTACGCGGCAAAACCATCGTTAATGATTCTCGCCTACTTTCAACTGTAATGATGGGTACCAACATCGTTCAGAGCTTCAGCTTTGAGCTAAGCACAGATGGTATTCCTTTCTATCAAGGCACTGCGGTATTTGGTTACTTCAAAGGCGCAGCATTGAAAGATCAACTTGGTCTTGATAACGGTAAAGTCACCCACCCTTGGCATGTTGAGAACAATCGTACCCCAGATGTAACAATTGACTTGCTTGATAAAACCAGCCGTTACTTCAACGCGCCAACATCGACTTCTGGTGAAGAGCAACCACACTACCAGCTTGCAGGTGGTCGCTTGAACTTCATTGATACCGTGAAAATCACCAGTGATGGCGGTAAAGAAGGTTTAGGTTACTTATACGCAGAGCGCACTATCGACTCTAGTGATTGGTTCTTCCAGTTCCACTTCCATCAAGATCCTGTGATGCCGGGTTCATTAGGTGTCGAAGCTATTATTGAGCTAATGCAGACCTACGCGCTAAACAAAGATCTTGGCGCTGGTTTCCGTTCACCTAAATTTGGTCAAATCCAATCAGAAGTTAAATGGAAATACCGTGGTCAAATCAACCCACTGAACAAACAAATGTCGCTTGATGTGCATATCACAGCAATTAAAGACGAAGACGGTAAGCGCATTATTATTGGTGACGCCAACTTGAGTAAAGACGGCCTGCGTATTTACGAAGTAAAAGACATCGCTATTTGTATTGAAGAAGCTTGAGTTAAGGATTAGAACATGACAACGCAAACAACCCTAAATAACGAAAAGCTTTCTCCTTGGCCATGGCAAGTTGAAGAAAGTGCCACCGAGTTCAATACCGAAGCAATGGCTAAAGTATTAAAAGATCTGAGTCGTGGTTGCTACGTCATCAATCACCCTGAAAAAGGGCTTGGTGTCAGCCAAGAGGCAGAACTGACCTCGGTTGATAGCGCAAGCGCTAGCAGTACACACCCAGTTAGCGCATTTGCGCCAGCACTTGGCACACAGAGCCTTGGTGACAGTGATTTTTGTCGTGTACACGGCGTGAAATATGCTTACTACGCAGGTGCGATGGCGAATGGTATTTCTTCCGAAGAATTAGTGATTGCACTGGGTCAAGCAGGCATTCTTTGCTCATTCGGCGCTGCGGGTTTAATCCCTTCACGTGTAGAACAAGCGATCAACCGTATTCAAGCAGCGCTGCCTAACGGCCCTTATGCGTTCAACTTGATCCACAGCCCAAGTGAACCAGCACTTGAGCGTGGCAGCGTTGAGCTATTCCTAAAACATAAAGTTCGCACTGTAGAGGCATCTGCATTCTTAGGTCTAACACCGCAAATTGTACAATACCGCGCTGCAGGCTTAGGCCGCGATCAAAAAGGCGAAATTATTATTGCTAACAAAGTTATCGCTAAAGTCAGCCGTACCGAAGTTGCCACTAAATTCATGGAACCTGCACCAGCTAAAATGCTGCAAGGTTTAGTCGATGAAGGCCGTATTACACCAGAACAAATGGAACTGGCACAGCTCGTTCCGATGGCTGACGATATTACCGCTGAAGCAGATTCTGGTGGCCATACCGATAACCGCCCTCTGGTGACGTTATTGCCGACCATCTTGGCACTAAAAGAAGAAATTCAAGCTAAATACCAATACAAAACGCCACTTCGTGTCGGTACTGGCGGCGGTGTTGGTACACCCGATGCGGCACTGGCTGCATTCAATATGGGCGCCGCTTATATTGTGACAGGATCTGTTAACCAAGCATGTATTGAAGCTGGCGCGAGTGAACATACGCGTAAATTACTGTCGACCACTGAAATGGCCGATGTCACCATGGCACCTGCTGCAGATATGTTTGAAATGGGCGTTAAGTTACAGGTCGTTAAGCGCGGTACGCTCTTCCCGATGCGTGCCAATAAGCTCTATGAAATTTATACCCGTTATGATTCTATTGAAGCGATCCCTGCAGACGAGCGCCATAAGCTGGAAACTCAGGTCTTCCGTTCAACACTGGATGATATCTGGGCTGGTACAGTAGCGCACTTTAATGAGCGCGACCCAAAGCAAATTACGCGTGCTGAAGGTAACCCTAAGCGAAAAATGGCACTGATTTTCCGTTGGTACCTTGGCCTTTCTAGCCGCTGGTCAAACACAGGCGAAGCGGGTCGTGAGATGGATTATCAAATCTGGGCGGGTCCTGCGCTTGGTGCGTTTAACGCATGGGCAAAAGGCAGTTATTTAGATGATTATAAAAACCGCCAAGCTGCGGATGTAGCAAAACATCTGATGCATGGCGCTGCTTATTTAGCTCGTATTAACTTGCTAGCATCACAAGGCATTAAGCTGCCTGCTGATATTGCGCGTTGGAAACCTGTTGAGAAAATGATTTAATCTAAAATTAACGCCGCATAATTCAGTTTTGATAAGCGAAAACCGTTAATTGAATAGACATAACAAAGCCCAGAAATATTGCTATTTCTGGGCTTTTTATTGACCTTAGTATCTAACTAGCAATTGCTTACTACTAGTACCAACTAACGTTTAGCCTATTAGAGTGCGCCCCAAGGGCCTGAACCATTATCTGGTTGATCCCCCTTAGTCCACCATTTAGCTTTGTAAGTCACACCACTAAACGTCGCTTGGTCACCACCGTTATACACTTTATCTGCGCTCCACGTTTTCACGCTTCCATCATCAAATGCAGCCCATACAGCACTTGAGCCTGGTTTTTCACCTTTAGTCCACCACTTCGCAGTGTATTTCACACCGTTATAAGTAACAGTATCACCCGTGTTATAGATGGTATTTGCATCCCACGTTGTACCAGTGCCACCATCTGCTTTTACAGTTACCACGACTGTCGATTCAGCGCTAGCTTGGCCATCAGATACAGTCACAACAAGATTAACGACAGTATCAGCCGTTACTGTTGGTGCGGTAAAGCTAATGTCTGCGCCTGTTGCAGTCGGTGTTACTGATCCAGTTGATACAGAATAGGTTAATGCATCGCCATCAGCATCTGTCGCTGAAACACTAATCACAACCGTTTGACCGCTTTTGACATCAAGTGTTGCTGGTGCATTTAGCACTGGTGGAATATTATCTACCGCGCCTGAACCTTTAACAGTAACTGTGACATTTTTACTTACTTGCTTACGGCCATCACTGACAGTCACCGTCACAACTGCAGTAAGATCTGTTGCGGTATTTGGTGCTTTATAAGTAACTGTTGCGGTACCGTTACCGTTATCAACAACTGTCGCATCTTTAGCAGTAAAACTGAGCTTGTCACCATCAGCATCAGTTGCTGAAACATCAAAGCTAATCGCTTGACCAGAATTAACCGCTTGCGCTGCAGGAACTGTCAGTACAGGTGCCACATTTGGTACTGTACCCGCACTAAAGACGCGATCAATTTCAGCTGCTAATGGCGAACGCAGGTCAGTACACTCTTTTAAATTACGACCATGACTAATGAAAGTACCAGCACATTCAACATCACCATGAACCTGCCATACAATCACACCACCAAGGTTATGATCGACAATGTACTGTGCTTTTTTAGCAATCGAAGCTTCATCATCGTAACTTAAGAAGTATTTACCTTTAACGGCGTAAGGTACTTCAGCTGAAGCATCCCACTTATGCTCCCAACCTGTTTGCTTTTTAATGAAATTATAGTTTGGTTGCCCTTCAAACTGTTTCCAGTTATCTAAATCAACCGATGATAATGTTGGGCCATCAACACTGAAGTTGACATTACGTTTATCCGTTGGTGCGCCAACATAAGCTGTCGCTTCGGTTGTTTGTACACCACGGCCATAGAAAGCAGCACCGAAGTTAATTTTCTCAGATGGAATGCCTTTCGCAGCCATCCACGTACGGAGGTAATCAAGTTCTAAACCTTTGAACTCTTCTTCTGGGTATGGGTAGAGTGGCGCATTATGACCTGCAACATTAGACCAACCACCATTAAGGTCGTAGGTCATCATGTTGAAGTAATCCATTGAAGCAGCCAGACGAGCCCAATCATAGCCTTCAAGCTTAGCTGTTGACGCTGCAAATGCAGCTGTAAGCAATTTATTCGGACCAATACGAGTACGAATATCTTCCATTAACAGTTCAAAATTAGCGTAATCTTCAGGGTTTCCTTCGAAGTTCATGCCACCTGTGCCTGGGTATTCCCAGTCAATATCGATACCATCAAAGCCAAGCGCCATCAGCTTATCAAGATCCTGCATGAAGCGTTCTTTCTTAACGGGATCAGCTGCCATCTCAGGGAAGTGTTTAGACATACTCCAGCCACCTAGAGAAGCCATAACTTTCACACCTTTTTGGTGAGCTAAGTCAATCAATCCCGGCGCACCACCTGCCTTTTTCAGTGGGATTGGGAATTGGCCTGTAACGCCTGTTGGTTGATGTAACCAGCCGCTACCTTGTTTAACAAAGCCTTGGTCTTGCACTTTTTTCAGTTGATCCGCATTCCATGGTTCATCTGTCGGGTATTGATGAATATATTCCAGCTCACCCCATAAAATATGGAAATCCCAGCTTGAATACACATCAGGGTGAAGCAATGGACCGGGTTCTTGCACCGCGTTAGGTTGATAAATACTTTTATTACGTAAATCACCACTGTGTAATGAGCCATCTTTGGCCACGCCAAAGAAAGAGAAGTTCAGTATTGAGTAGACATCCATATCCACATTCAGGTGTGTTGCCTCACCTTTCACACTAAAGCCTTCGTTTGGCCCTTTCCACGCTTCCCACTGAGTGATGTAACCAATAACATTCTTATCATGTGTAGGTGCAGCTTGTACTGAACCCATAGTACCCGCCATAAGCATGGCAGCGATGGTGCAAGCGATCTTGCTTTGTTTCATTCCCTTTTGCATCTCTAACTCCGTGTAATGGTTAGCTATATCAATTAATAATGCATGCATTATGTGCATTTATGCGTATTGATACTCGCTCAAAGCAGGATAAGTATGGCCATCGACTGACAGCTAACAACGCTGACTCAGGTTAACCTGACTGCCTAAGGCGAGTTCAGGTATAAGTGTCATCCAATCTTTTTTCTTTATCTAAAAAAACATCTCAGAGTTAGACACTCAACCAAGTCAAATGTAGATATAATGCAAACTTAACAAGCATTATTTTGAATGCGTTCCAATTATCACCGAGTTAATACACAAAATAATTCGCGTAAAAAATAATTGAAACGTTTACAGAACAGCGATAAAAGAGATGATTTTAATAAAAACGTGGGACGTTATAGGAAAATTAAGAGT
>NZ_NOIF01000059.1 GCF_002265265.1 Photobacterium sanguinicancri | reverse complement strand
TTTTAATCTATTTATACAATCATCCTAATGACGCACCATTTAAGGGCAACAGTGATTCACTTAAGGGCATAGTGATACGAAACCTATTCCGTTCCACGAAACCAATGTAAAAACACCCTTTGTTAAAACTCGTTATCTCTGCTTCCTCTTAAAAAGAGCATTTCAATTTAATCATTAAATAACAATGCGTTACTAATGAAAAAACAGCAAGATCACACACATCCACTCTCACCATCTTCATTTATATGCTTATTATCATTCTCCTAAAAATTATCGCTATATTGGTGTGCTTATTGCTCTATCTATGTTCTGAAACAAAAATAGAGACAAGACAACATAAACGATATGTACCTTGTCCGATGGTAAGCATGTAGTAGATGTTAGTAATTGAAGGAGGAAGCAGTATGTTCTGGCTTGTTTTCGTTACACTGATAAGCATAGGTATTACCTATTTTTTCTATCGGCATCGCACCAATCAGCAATTTTTACAGCAACGCTTTGATCAAGTGATTGGCTTGCGACAGCTAATAGATTTACTACGCTTTCATCGTCGACAAACACATAAAGTATTAACACTACAAGGCAAGTCCATAGCCCAGCCAATGCTTGCTGAATCTTTAGCCATACAAAGATTGAGTAAAACTTTACTCTCGCAAGCAGAGCAAGCTCATAAGCCAATGTATCGCGTATTACAGCAACGAACAGCAACAATGCTGAGTGAGTGGCATCAATATAACATTCAGCGAAATCAAATCGTCCACGGTAAAATGATCCGCCATGTACTGTACCTTATCGATGATACGATAACCCAAAGCTTGCTTAATACAGATAAAGCCACACAGTTCCAACACTACCAAACTATCTGGCCCATTATTTTAAATGCGATAGATAACCTTACCCGTTATCGCTACGCCATTGAAAAATATCAAACAGGAATACCAGCAACAACACGTGAAATAGAAGTGCATGTTGAAATTTTTCATCGCCGATTAGAGCAGATTAGCATGCAAGTTCATCAACCAGTACCACCACTATTTATCGACAATTTACGCCAGCAGTTTAATGCTATTCAAATTGAACAACTCCCTGTGGCTCAGGCAAAGCTAAGGTTATATCAACACTCTTTAAAACTGTCTGATGCGCTATATTTACTGTTTGATCTTGTACTTAACGACATTGCGGATGACATCGCCGTTAACCTGCCAAAAAGGAAGCAAGAAAATGCTACAAATGAGACCTCACAAGGCCTAACCAGTTAAGTAATAGATGCACTTAGTCGCTTATAATAGGTACACCCAATTCCTATAAGGGATACCTATGAGATACATACCAATCGGTGTGGCATTTATTGCCTTAAGCCTAGCCCTATCAGGTTGCCAAGAGCAACAAAATACAACCGACAAAACAACCAACACAGCTGAACAAGCAACGCCCAATATCGAAGCACAAAATCAGCGCGAAATTGCCCAACAATTAGGTAAAAACTATGCGCAAATTGCCGACCAACTAAAACAACACATTAATGTTGAAAGCAGTGCTGTACCATTAGAAAGCTTAGTGAAGACGATTAATCTACCTTCACTAACGACCCAAGCGGCTAACACCGAAAAAATGGTCATCGAGAAACGCGGGTTAGATCAGCAACCAGAAGATCTACTGACAGTCTCTTTGGCTAACCCTGCAATGTTACCGGGCGTTGAAGCGGGTCAACAGCCTCTATTTACTTACCAGCAAGATAACGTCAAAGCGGGTGACAGTATCGATATGTTCGATAGTCACGGTGACCTTGTTGTGGGTTCTGCAGATGTGATGCCTGATCAACCTGTATTTATCGTGGGTGTTGATGAGCAAAAAGCGATGCGTGCTGGTCTTGCTACCATGCAATCTGTATTCAACGCAAATGACACAGTAACGCTAGATTACTTACCTAAATTAGCAAGCGCGCCTAAGGTGAGTGAAGAGTTCTTATCGACTACAGTTTTGAAAAAAATCAGTGTTAAAGATGATCAAGAACCTTGGATCTCAGGTAAAGCAGAAATTTACGCTCTAGTAAGTGGTGTTGATCCAAGTCGTGATGAACCAACCCTTGATGTAGTGGAGATGCCTTACTTGGATTACCAAGATCAAGAGTACTACCCGAACCAAATCATAGTGTACTGGGCGCGCTACCGTTGGGGTGCTGCCAACATCATCCTTATGGAGCATGACACTAATACTAACTACCGTGAATTAGCGCAAGTCATTATTAAGACTGCAGCAACGGTTATTGCAAGCCAAATTGATGGTGGTGCAGCAAGCTTACCTATCGTGAATAAGTTAGTGGATGCGATCTTAAAAGCGATCCCAGATGAGACCTTTACCAACAATGACGATATGGTGGACTTCTACTACACCATCCTGCAAACCGATGAGCTAATCGATCAGCCAGGTGCAAGCAACAATGCCACAATCACGCTTGAACCTCGTGAAATTCCATTAACGAAGTAATGTTAATGGAATACCAATCAGGATAAGTCAGTGTTCAGCGGCTTATTCTGATTGGCAGAATCGCGATAACTTTGGATCGCAAGCATAAAAAAACCCAGCTTATTCGCTGGGTTTTTATTTATTCGCTACGCTATCAGGTTATTAACCGATGTGCGTTGTGCCATTCATGTACTTACGTAGTACTTCTGGGATCATAATACGGCCATCAGCTTCTTGATTGTTCTCAAGAATCGCAACCATAGTACGACCAACAGCAAGGCCAGAACCGTTTAATGTGTGTACTAGCTCAAGTTTCTTTTCGCCTTTACGACGGAAACGCGCTTGCATACGGCGAGCTTGGAAATCCCACATGTTTGAACATGAAGAAATTTCACGGTAAGTCTCTTGTGCTGGAACCCAAACTTCTAAGTCGTAAGTTTTACGAGAACCGAAGCCCATATCACCCGTACATAGAATCACTTTACGGTATGGAAGGTCTAATAATTGTAGTACTTTCTCAGCGTGACCCGTTAGTTCTTCCAGAGCATTCATTGAATCTTCTGGTTTAGTAATCTGTACTAATTCAACTTTGTCGAATTGGTGCATACGGATAAGACCACGAGTATCACGACCGTAAGAACCCGCTTCTGAACGGAAACAAGGCGTATGAGCCGTCATTTTCAGAGGCAGATCTGCTTCATCAGTAATAGTATCGCGCACCATGTTTGTCACTGGTACTTCCGCTGTTGGGATCAGTGACATACCTACGCCTTCTTCAGTCGCAGGTTGGGTGTGGAATAGATCTTCGCCGAATTTAGGCAACTGACCAGTACCAAATAGGCTATCGCGGTTCACAAGGTACGGTACATACATTTCTGTGTAGCCGTGCTCGTCTGTGTGTAGATCAAGCATGAACTGTGCAATTGCGCGGTGTAGACGTGCGAATTGACCTTTCATCACGATGAAACGTGAACCTGAGATTTTAACTGCGCTTGCGAAATCAAGGCCATCAGCCATTTCGCCTAGATCAACGTGATCTTTCACTTCAAAGTCGTACGCTTTAGGTTGACCCCAACGTGAAACTTCAACGTTCTCGTTTTCATCTTTACCTGATGGTACTGCATCATCCGGTAAGTTTGGCACAGAAAGCGTGATATCTTGAAGTTCGTTTTGCAGTTCAGCTAGCGCTTTTTTTGCATCATCTAGTTCACTGCCAAGGTTAGCAACGTCTGCTAGAATCTTTTCAGCTTCTTCATGATCGCCTTTAGCTTTAGCTTGACCAATCGACTTCGATCGCGAGTTACGCTGAGCTTGTAGCTCTTCCGTTTTAACTTGAAGGGATTTACGTTGCTCTTCAAGGGCGCGTAATTTTTCTACGTCTAGCGTGAAGCCACGACGTGCGAGTTTGGCAGCTGTATCATCCAGCTCAGTTCGAAGTAATTTAGAATCTAGCATGCTAATCCTATGCTCTGTATATTCTGAAGTGCGTGTTATTTAGACAAATATCGCCTAAATACCTTTATTTTGTTCGGTAACCAGTGCAACTGGTAACTGTCGTTAAACGATACCCAAAAAGCCCTATTATTGGTAGCGCTTTAGTGTGCTTTTTGCATCTAATGCAGCAAGATAATCCAACTTTTCACTAATTTTAGTTTCCAAGCCTCGATTTGTGGGTACATAGAAGCGTGTATCTTTCAATTCTGGTGGGAAATAGCTCTCACCAGCCGCATACGCACCCGGTTCATCGTGGGCGTAACGGTATTCAGCACCATAACCCAAATCTTTCATTAATTTGGTCGGTGCATTACGTAAGTGCGGTGGCACTTCATAATCAGGATGATTACTTGCCAATTGTTTTGCCTGGCTAAACGCCGTGTAAACTGCATTGCTTTTTGGTGCACACGCTAGATAAACGATAGCTTGAGCGATAGCACGCTCGCCTTCATAAGCCCCGACGCGGGTATAGCAATCCCATGCTGATACAGCCACTTGCATGGCGCGCGGATCAGCATTGCCCACATCCTCAGATGCAATCGCTAATAAACGACGTGCGATATACAAAGGGTCACAGCCTGCTTGTAGCATTCTGGCAAACCAATACAGCGCACCATCAGGGCTTGAGCCTCGAATCGACTTATGAACAGCAGATATCATGTCGTACCAAAGGTCGCCTTTGTTATCAAAGCGCGCGACTTTTTCACCTGCCACTTCAGCTAATAAGGCCAGAGTGATCTGCTTAATGCCTTTGCTATCTTCCTCTGCCATGTCGACAAGTTGTTCTAGGTAGTTCAGTGACATTCGCGCGTCACCACACACGAGCTCAGCTAATCGTGCTTTCACATCATCAACAAATGCAAGGTTATCGTCGGTAATACCGCGCTCTGTATCTGACAGAGCTTGTTCAATAACAGCAAGTACTTCATCGTTTTCTAGCGACTTTAGTTTATAAACACGCGCACGTGATAATAGTGCGTTGTTTAATTCAAACGACGGATTTTCTGTTGTTGCGCCAATGAAAGTCACTGTGCCATCTTCAATATGTGGCAAGAAAGCATCTTGCTGGCTTTTATTAAAGCGATGTACCTCATCCACAAACAAGATAGTACGGCGGCCTGCCATTTTATTTTCACGCGCTTTATCAATCGCAGCACGAATGTCTTTCACGCCAGAAGTCACGGCAGAAACGCGTTCCACTTCGGCTTGAGCATAATTTGCGGCAACTTCAGCCAAGGTTGTTTTACCTGTGCCTGGCGGGCCCCAAAGGATCATAGAATGAAGGTGGCCAGCTTCTAGCGCGCGGCGTAGCGGTTTACCTTCACCCAGAATATGACGCTGACCAATATATTCTTGCACTGTTCGCGGACGCATACGCGCGGCTAATGGGCGAAAATCAGAAGAGAAATCTAGGCTCAAATTGCTCACAACAACCCCTTAAATAACAAAAGGTGACCCCATGAGGCCACCTATAAATCTTAACGAACGGGAGTTCAACGTAATTAGTTACGTTGATCATCCAGCTCTACGCCTTTAGGCGGCACAAAGGTAAACATGCTCGCTTTAGGTTCTGCCTTTTTAAATTGGCTAAATGTAAACTGGCTACGTTGACCATCTTGTTCGATCACAGAGAAACCTCGGACTTCACCCGATTTAGCCACAGTGAGTACAAATTTCCCCATCGAAGTATTGGTTGCTTTAGGCGTTAGCGTAAAGGTATCAGCTGTTTGAGCAACATTATAATTAGCCCAATCTGCATCACTGTTACGAGTGAGCAATACAAACGGGGTTTGCTCTGTCGCATCTTTCAGCCACATAGCCGTGACTTGTTCAATGAAGGGGCTGTAATACCATAAGGTTTTACCATCTGACACCAGCATATTTTCGTCAGGTGTCAACGTATTCCAACGGAAAAGGTTCGGACGTTTAATTGCCATATCCCCCTCACCTTCAACCAGTAAATCCCCTTCAGGGCTCACGACCTTTTGGGCAAAAGACGCACTAAATGCATTCACTTTATCGAGTCTGGTGCTTAATTCTTGCTGAGGCGTCGCCCATGCGGCAGTTGTCATCAATAACGGTGCCATCAATAGCGGGCCAATCAATAGACGTTTCACAAGTGTATTTTTAATCATTATTAAACCTTCTCTAATCAGGCCTGAACTGAATTGTCTTAATGCAGGCTCTGCTTATTAATCTCGTGGTGGTGGCGCTGGCGCAAGTACTTCACGGTTACCATTATGCCCCGGTGAACTCACAATGCCATGCGATTCAAGTTGCTCAACTATTCGAGCGGCTCGGTTATAGCCAATCTTGAATTTACGTTGAACGCCCGAAACGGAACCTCGGCGAGTTTCAGTTACAAACGCAGCAACTTGATCGAACAACTGATCCAAATCATCATCGCCAGCAACCGGCGTTTCACCCGGAAGTAAACCGTCGGCTCCCTGATCGGTATTTAGAATGCCGTCAATGTATTGTGGTTTCGCACGGGCTTTCCAATCGTTAACCACGTTATGTACGTCATCATCTGATGCAAACGCACCGTGAACACGCACTGGGTGGTTTTGGCCCGCAGGTAAGTACAACATATCACCCATACCAAGGAGTGATTCAGCCCCACCCTGATCCAGAATGGTACGTGAGTCCGTTTTAGTCGATACGGTAAACGCCATACGACTCGGAATATTCGCTTTAATTAAGCCAGTAATAACATCAACCGATGGACGTTGGGTCGCCAAGACTAAGTGAATACCCGCGGCACGTGCCTTTTGCGCTAATCGCGCAATCAGCTCTTCAACTTTCTTGCCCACAACCATCATTAAGTCGGCAAACTCATCAACAATAACAACAATGCTTGGCATTTTTTCAAGCAAAGGTGCATGTTCATCCATGCTATCGCCAGGCTGCCAAATTGGATCGTAAATTGGATGCCCTGCCTCTGCCGCTTCTTTGAGCTTAGCATTAAAGCCTGCAAGGTTACGGACACCAACGGCTGCCATTAGTTTGTAACGGCGCTCCATCTCACCAACACACCAACGCAGGGCATTGCCCGCATCTTTCATGTCGGTAACCACTTCCGTCAGTAAGTGTGGGATACCTTCATAGATAGAAAGTTCCAACATTTTCGGGTCAATCATGATGAAGCGACACTCATCAGGTGTACATTTGTACAACAAGCTGACAATCATGACGTTCACACCCACGGATTTACCCGAGCCCGTTGTACCCGCCACCAGCAAGTGAGGCATTTTGCAAAGGTCGGCCACCACGGCTTCACCCGCAATGTCGTAGCCCAATACAATCGGCAATGCGCCTTTCATTTCTTTAAATTTATCGCTGTCTACCACTTGCGACATGTAGACGGTTTCACGGTTCTCATTTGGTAACTCTAAACCGATATAGGGTTTGCCCGGGATAACTTCAACCACACGCACCGCCGTCGCAGATAGCGCACGAGCCAAATCTTTTGCCAAGCCAGAAATACGGCTAACTTTTACACCCGCCGCTAAGTCCAGCTCATAACGAGTTATAACAGGGCCAGGGTACACCCCAACCACTTTGGCTTTAATTTTGTAATCTGCCAGTTTTGATTCAACAAGGCGCGCTGTGTGCATCAACTCTTCTTCTGTCGCTGGCTGTACGTTTTGGCGTGCAGGAGCAAGTAAGTCAATTGTTGGCAATGGCGAAGTGGGTACAGGCAGATCCGCTTCTGATTTCATCAGGAATGGGTTATCAAGCCCCGCTGCATGTACTTGTTCTTTTTGTGCATCACGAATACGCTTTAAGAAAGCATCTTCATCACTCATCTCATCCGCAGCACTATCAACTAACTCACCATTAGATGTCCCCGCATCGCTTTGCTGCGCCCGTTCTAGTTCTGACAATCCATCATGAACACCAATTTCAATATTTACTGGTGATTCTTGTGCCGCATAGTCAGCATCTTCAATCAGATCTGCCTCTACAACCATTGAGTGAGCAGTAGGTGCCACTTGTGGTTCTGGTATAGGCTCAGCAGGCGAAAACGTAGGTGCAATTTCAGGTTCACTCACGGCTTGTGCTTGTGCTTGTGCAGCTAATACCGCAGAAGATGCAGTAATCGAATCTGGTGACATTGGCGTTAATTCAAGTGCAGGCTCATCGGTTTCAATAACGCCAAAATCTTGATTAAACGCAGGGGTATTATCAACCACGTCTGCTGCAACACGCGCTGCCGCATAACTCTCAGTTATATTACCAACCGCTTCAGTTACGTTAACAACAGGTTCCGAGGCAGGCACTGCAGTTTGTTCAGGTTCGTCAACATACATGGTGAAGTTTTCATCACGGTCAAGCTGCTGCTCTAGCTGAGCGATGGTCATCCCCTTCGCTTGCGCCGTTGAATTAGCGGCCATTGGCTCTTCAGCCATGACTGTAGCTTCTGCCATTACAGGAGCTACAGCTTGCGGCTCTGCTGTCTGCTCTGCCGCAACAGGCGTAGGCGCTGCGTATACTGGCGTTTCAGTCACCATTGTACTGGCTTGTGCACCTTCTGTTTGCGCCGCAGCAACAGTACTCGCCACTGCGACAACAGGACGAGGGTTAATCACGATACGCGGTAAGTCATCATCTTGTTGCGAAGTAACTGGCGTTTGAACTTGAGCGGCTGAATGAGCATGGGATAGATTATCGTCACCTTGCATCGCCGCTGGGCGACTATTTGATGCAAGTAAAACATCATCAGCATCAGGTATTGAATCTTGCTGACCTTGGCCCGCAAAAGGATTATCCATATGGTGTAAATCAGCCACATTAGGTTCGGCTGCAAATGGTTCATCTTTAGCAAATGACGTTAATGTTTCTGAACGATCGGAGCGTACTTTATTTAAAAGCCATGCCATCGAAGCCAGCGTACTTTCACCTAAGGTATCGACGATCGAAAGCCACGAGATCCCCGTGAACAGGGTAAAGCCGACCGCCCACAAGAACATCATGACTAAAGTGGTACCCAGCAGGTTAAACAGTGGTAATGCCATGTTCGAGACAACATCACCTATCACGCCCCCTGAAGAAAAATACCAGATATCATCAAAATTAAGATCAGCAAGGCTGCAGCTCGCTAAGAAAAGAATCAGCATTCCCAGCAACCGTGTTCCGTAGATCATAAAATCAATCGGTTCACGAACGCCGCGTCGACGGAACAATACCCACGCAGCTAATATAAGTGCGACAGGTAATGAATACGCCAATGAGCCAAAAGTAAAAAACAAACTATCAGCCACAAAAGCACCGAATGCGCCTGCTTTATTTTGAACAGGACCTTGCCATGCAGTTTGCGACCACGAAGGATCGGCAGGGTCAAAACTGACTAATGCGACCATTATGTAAATAGATGCAAAAAGTGCAATTATAAGAAAGCTTTCCAGTAAACGCTGAACACCGCTTAGGCGTATTTTCGTTGACTGCTTGCCTTTAACCTTCCTCAAAGAAATCTCCATTGTCATTGCTACTGGCTACTCCCGTCACACTATCTGGGTTATTTATGTTTTTTATTGCTTCAAGTGAAACAGACTTAGCAAAATACATTTTACGAATATTATCTGTATCGATGTTATACCAGATCTCGCCATGAAGGGAAAAACCACTGGATAACTGATCAGTCTATTGTAATCGTTTATGGAGAGGAATAACGCATGGAATTGTTAAAACACGCGAATAATCGGTGAATTTTAAAGCAATTAAATCTATCGTTGTGGTAATGCGGTAGCGATATCACATAACTAAGGGGCATAAATGAAGATAAGGGGGGGATAAAAACAATTCAAGCGACCGAGGCCGCTTGAGTATTGAAAGAGAAACCGACACCTTTGGTATTAATACACGATTAACGCGTTTTAATCACAAGATGGTTAGTTTGCTTCACTTCTTCCATAACTACGTATGTACGCGTGTCATTCACACCAGGAAGGCGCAACAGGGTTTCACCCAATAACTTACGGTACGCAGACATATCACATACACGTGTTTTAAGTAGGTAGTCAAAATCACCAGATACAAGATGGCACTCTTGAATGCCTTCAAGCTCTTGCACTGATTTATTAAACTCTTCAAACACATCTGGTGTGCCACGGTTAAGTGTAATCTCAACGAACACCAATAAAGACGCGTCAAGGAATTGAGGATTCAACAGTGCTGTGTAACCGCTAATGTAAGCTTGTCGCTCTAGGCGGCGTACACGCTCAAGACACGGCGTTGGTGAAAGACCTACACGTTTAGATAGCTCAACGTTTGAAATTCGGCCATCTTTCTGTAGTTCGTTCAGAATGTTACGGTCAATGCGATCCAATTCCTTGGATGGTTTCTTTTTGGTATCTACCATTTTTTATTCCACCTTCTTACTTCCTTGCAAAAAAATATACTACATCTTTCTAATATTTAGAATCAAATACTCTAGTAGTCAAACTATACTGCCATTAGATCCGCATTTATAACCTTCTCAATAGCACGTCACACTATAATATAGCGGGAGTAGCAGGATGATCATTGGTGTACCCAAAGAGATAAAGAATCACGAATATCGGGTGGGGTTAACCCCAGCCAGTGTGCGTGAACTTGTGTTACTCGGCCACCAGGTTCTTATTGAATCTAATGCAGCAATTGGTATCGGCTTTGTTGATGCAGACTACCAAGCTGTAGGCGCTTCCATTATTTCTACAGCTAAAGAAGTTTTTACCAGATCAGAGATGATTGTCAAAGTAAAAGAGCCTCAAGCAGTAGAAAGAGCTATGCTTCGCGAAGGACAGATACTATTCACCTACCTTCACCTCGCTCCTGATTTTCCTCAAACCAAAGAACTTATACAAAGCAAAGCCATTTGCATCGCTTACGAAACAGTAACAGATAAATACGGCAGATTACCACTATTAGCACCTATGTCTGAGGTCGCTGGCAGAATGTCCATCCAAGCAGGGGCCCAAACACTAGAGAATTCTAGCGGTGGACGTGGATTATTATTAAGCGGCGTTCCCGGTGTTTCACCCGCTAACGTGGTAATTCTAGGGGGCGGTGTTGTGGGATCTAATGCTGCTCGCATGGCAGTAGGAATGCGTGCTGACGTGACCATTTTAGACCGAAATATAGACACCCTTCGCTCCTTAGATAAGGAATTTCAAGGCCGCGCAAAAGTCCTTTATTCCACGAGAGAAGCCATCGATAAACTGGTTCCTGTTGCCGACCTTATTATTGGTGCTGTACTCATACCAGGGGCTGCTGCACCCAAGCTAATATCAGCTGAGCATATAGATAGAATGAAGGCTGGCTCTGCCTTAGTGGATGTCGCCATCGATCAAGGTGGTTGCTTTGAAACCTCCCACCCGACAACACATACCGACCCAACGTACATCATCAATGGCGTGGTACATTATTGTGTTGCTAACATGCCTGGCGCTGTCGCACGCACCTCAACTTTCGCGCTCAATAACGCGACCCTACCTTATGTCATTAAGCTGGCGGAAAAAGGCTATAAAAAAGCATTATTAGAAGATGATGGATTCATAAATGGCATGAATGTCATGTATGGCAAGGTGACCTGTAAAGAAGTGGCCGATGCATTCAATTTGCACTATACAGACCCATCTGTTGCTATAAGTATGCATTAACTTATAACTAAATATTCTAGATAGGCCTCAGTAAAATGAGGCTTTTTTATCCTTTTTTTTACACTCTGCTAGCAAGATAGTCTGAATCTATTAATAGAATTGATAACCCTTATCACCAAGTCCTTCCTTTACACCGACAATTTACCTACAATCGTTCACCATATAAGAATTATCTCATTCAGCCTGGAGAAGAAATGAGTAACGTAAGACACTGTAATCTGCTCATCCTTGGTTCTGGCCCTGCGGGCTATACTGCAGCGGTTTATGCAGCACGTGCGAACCTTAATCCAGTCATGATCACTGGCATGCAGCAAGGCGGCCAACTGACGACCACAACAGAAGTGGAAAACTGGCCAGGTGATGCTGAAGGCTTAACAGGCCCTGCATTAATGGATCGCATGAAAGAACATGCTGAAAAGTTTGAGACTGAAATCATTTTTGATCACATAAGTGAAACTGATTTTAGCCAACGCCCTTTCCGCCTCAAAGGTGACAATGGTGAGTACACGTGTGATGCGTTAATCATTTCTACAGGTGCATCAGCGAAATACCTTGGCTTAGAGTCTGAAGAAGCATTCAAAGGCCGCGGTGTATCAGCCTGTGCAACCTGTGATGGATTCTTCTACCGCAACCAAAAAGTCGCGGTTGTTGGTGGTGGTAATACCGCTGTGGAAGAAGCACTTTACTTGTCAAACATTGCGTCTGAAGTTCACCTTATTCACCGCCGTGATACGTTCCGTTCTGAAAAAATCCTCATCAAGCGTTTAATGGATAAAGTTGAGAACGGTAATATTATTCTGCACACTGACCGTACGCTTGATGAAGTATTAGGCGACGACATGGGTGTAACAGCTGTTCGCATTAAAGACACCCAGTCTGATGCCACAGAAACCATCGAAGTCATGGGCGCATTTATTGCTATTGGCCACCAGCCAAACACTGCAATTTTTGCAGGCCAGCTTGAAATGGAAAATGGCTACATCAAAGTTCAGTCAGGTACCCAAGGCAATGCAACGCAAACCAGTGTTGAGGGTGTATTTGCCGCTGGCGATGTGATGGACCATACCTACCGCCAAGCGATTACCTCGGCGGGTACAGGTTGCATGGCCGCACTCGACGCTGAACGCTACCTCGATGCGCTTGACGAGCAACAATAATAACTGAATACCGAATAGGCTGCCTTGTGCAGCCTTTTTGCGTTAATGATGAAACTAATTACATCCAATTAGCAGCATCATTAATCGCAGCTATATCGCGCTTTGGCACTCAGTTCGTCATTCTCAGTTTGCACTCATGGCACTCAGAGTCTTGACTTGCTAACCTGCCTTTTATCAACAGCCCATAGCTTTTAGAACCTTTTTTTATGGATAAACAATTACAACGCGATTTAACCAAGTGGCTAAAATCACAAAGTAAACTAGCAAAACGCTGGTTGATGCTGAGTGTTGGCCTTGGTTTTGTCTCAGGGTTGCTTCTAGTTGGACAAGCCGCTTTGCTGGCTCATATCCTTCATCAACTCATTATTGAACACACAGACAAGAGTGAATTAGTCGGCCATTTCATCGGCTTAATCACGGTTGTTGGTTTACGCGCAGCGTGCAGCTGGGGACGAGAAGTCTTTGGTTATCGTTGTGGCGAACAAATTCGCCTCCATATTCGCCAACTCATCATGCAACGCCTACATAATTTAGGCCCTGCCTATATAAAAGGTAAACCTGCAGGTGCATGGGCCAGTTTAGTATTAGAGCAAGTGGAAGAGATGCAAGATTTCTTCTCTCGTTATATTCCACAAATGTCTATTGCGGTATTGGTTCCCCTCACCATTTTGGTCGTTGTGTTCCCGCTCAACTGGGCAGCTGGTTTAATTTTCTTAATCACCGCGCCTTTAGTGCCCATTTTCATGGCTCTTGTGGGGCTTGGCGCTGCTGATGCTAACCGCCGTAACTTCAAAGCATTACAGCGTTTATCCGGCCACTTTTTTGACCGTTTACAAGGCCTGTCGACTCTTCGTTTGTTCAATCGAGCTGAAGCTGAAGCAGAGAATCTGCATGTCGCATCTGATGTGCTGCGTAAGCGTACGATGGAAGTACTACGCCTCGCGTTCTTATCATCTGCGGTATTAGAGTTCTTCTCTTCAATCTCAGTCGCTATGGTTGCCGTCTACTTTGGTTTCACCTTTATCGGTGAACTTAACTTCGGCACTTATGGCATCCCCTTAAGCCTATTTACTGGCTTATTTGTGCTTGTTTTGGCACCTGAGTTTTACCAACCGTTACGTGATTTAGGCACTTTCTACCATGCTAAAGCGCAAGCAATTGGCGCGGCAGAGTCGATTGTTGAGTTCTTAAATGCCGAAGCGGACGAAATGGAACAAGGTACTGATAACTTACCATCACCTGAAACCATTCAAATTGAAGCCAATGCACTTGAAGTATTAAGTCCTGAAGGACAAGTACTCGCAGGTCCACTCACTTTTGCCATCAAACCCAATGAGCACGTCGCGCTTGTGGGCCCAAGTGGTGCAGGTAAAACCAGCTTATTAAACGCGATATTAGGTTTCCTACCCTACCGTGGTAGCCTAAAAGTGAATGGGGTTGAGCTCAAAGCATTGGATCACAGCCAATGGCGTCAAGCTATCAGCTGGGTGGGCCAAAACCCAATGTTAGTTCACGGCACTGTTCGCGACAATGTAACACTGGGTAACCCGCTGGCGACCGATGAACACGTTCGCCAAGTGACACAGCAAGCTTATGCCGATGAATTCATCGACCGTTTAGAGCTTGGAGATCAACACATAGTGGGTGATCGCTCGGGTGGTTTATCTGTCGGTCAGGCTCAGCGTATTGCAGTTGCCCGTGCCATGTTACAAAACGGGGCTTTCTGGCTACTTGATGAACCGACAGCCAGCCTAGACGCAAACAGCGAGCGCCTAGTGCTCGATAGTTTATCTATTGCGGTGCGTGGGCAAACCACACTGATGGTGAGCCACCGTCTTGATCAACTATCGATGATGGATCGTGTCTTTGTAATGGAGAACGGTCAACTGGTTCAAAATGGTCATTTCGATATGATTCGCGAACAAGGTTTACTTGCTGAAATGTTAGCAAACAAAGATATGAGGGATCTCGATGCGTGATTTACTCCCTTACCTAAAACTTTACCGTAAACACTGGTTTGGACTCACTCTAGGCATGCTGCTTGGTTTAGGTACCATACTCGCGGCAATGAGCTTATTAACGCTATCGGGTTGGTTTATTTCGGCGTCAGCTATTGCCGGGTTAACCATTGCACGCGAAACCTTTAACTACATGTTACCGGGTGCGGGTGTTCGTGGTTTCTCGATGGCAAGAACGGCCGGTCGTTGGGGCGAGCGCGTCGTCAGCCATAATGCCACGTTTAAGCTATTGGCTGACTTACGTTTATTTTTCTTCCGTAAATTAACGCCACTTATTCCAGGTCGTCAAACGAATCTGCGTGATGCCGATTTATTAAACCGTTTAGTTGCTGATGTCGATGCGATGGACCACGTCTACCTTCGATTAATCAGCCCATTAGTGATTGGCGTTATTGGCTTAATTTCGATTACGGCCTTTTTATGCTGGTTTGACATGGCGATCGGCTTAACTCTTGGTGCCATCTTGCTTGGCTTGATGCTCGCCTTGCCCGTTATCTTCTACCGATTAGGTAAAGCCAACGGTGAAGCCTTAACCATGGCAAAAGCCAACTACCGAGTAAAACTGCTTGATTGGATACAAGGTCATGCGGAGCTACTACTCTTTAATGCTGAAAAGCGCTACCGCCAAGAAGCCGAGTTAGAACAAGACAGCTTGTTAGATGCCCAACGAAAAATGGCATCACTAACCGGTTTTGCCAATGGCATGTTAATGGCTTCGACGGGTTGGACATTAGTGCTAATCCTCTGGATAGCTGCTGACGGTGTCGGTGGCAACATGCCCGACCCATTCATCGCGTTAGTTGCGTTCGCGACTATGGCAAGTTTCGAAATGATGATGCCTGTCGCTGGTGCCTTCCAGTACCTAGGACAAACCCTAACCTCTGCGCGTCGTTTGAATGAAATCATTGAAGCCACGCCAGATACGCCGTTTGATCCAAATGGTCACCAAGCGGTTGTGCGTGGCGATGTCACTATCGATAACATCAGCTACACCTACTACGGTAGTGACAAACCGGTACTAAACCAAGTATCGGTTAGCCTACAAGCTGGCCAAAAGCTGGCGCTACTTGGTCGTACTGGTTGTGGTAAATCAACCCTGCTACAACTCTTGACGCGTAGCTGGGATCCACAACAAGGCAACATCAGTATCGATGGTGTGGCATTACCTCAGTGGCATGAAGCTTCACTGCGTGATGCGATTACCGTGGTCAGCCAACGCGTAGATGTTTTCAATGGTTCGCTACGCGAAAACCTCTTGTTAGCGAAACCAAGTACATCTGATGATGAATTAGCCGCAACTCTTCAGCGCGTTGGTCTTGATGCGTTACTTGAAGATAAAGCACTTGATACTTGGTTAGGAGAAGGTGGACGTCAGATCTCTGGTGGTGAACGTCGTCGTATTGGCATTGCACGTGCGCTTTTACACGATGCACCTATCCTATTACTGGATGAGCCAACAGAAGGACTGGACCGTCGTACAGAGCAGCAAATCCTACGTTTATTAATGGAACACGCGAAAGATAAGACAGTGCTCTTTATTACGCATCGCCTTGTTGGCCTTGATCAGATGGATCACATTTGTTTAATGGACGAAGGCAGTATTATTGAAGAAGGTAAGCACCAAGCGCTACTTGAGCGTAATGGCCGCTACACTGAATTGTGGGATCGCCTTTAGTCGATAAACCTGATTAATAGAAACGATAAAAAACGGGTAGCCAGTGGCTACCCGTTTACTTTTATAATGCATGCTCTTTAGGGATAAACAACAAAAAGGCTATGGGTATGTTTTATCCACTCGCACACCATCACTGAAGTACAGAATACGCACCTCGTCACCACGGTTGAAAATCATGCTCTGATCAACATCTTGAATCACATCAATGAATTTTCCATCTTCACTTTTAATAAGAAGTTCAACCAAACGATATTGAATCACCTGCTGGGTATTTTGACGGTTATGTGCATAACCGGCGCCAGCAACAACACCAACGGCTGTCGCGACCTCACGCCCTCGACCACCGCCAAACTGATTACCAATCAAGCCACCAACCACACCACCCAGTAAGGTTTCCCAACCGCTATGCTGAGAGTTAATCACTTCTTGCTGCGTGATATAACGTACAGAATCCACATTACCAAATACAATTTGATTCACAGCACGCGCTTCATTGCGCTTATAAGGAGCCGCCGTCAACGTCAGAGGGACGATTAGCAGTAACATTAACAACTTTCTCATATATAATTTCTCTACTAACAGTTATTACTTTGATTATATGGCCATTTATCTACCCGAACTGAGTTTGTCGACAACCCAATTTCCAAGCCCTCATACCGCACTTGACGATCCGAACGGCTTACTCGCGTTTGGGGGTGATCTATCGCCTCAACGCTTACTGGCAGCCTATCAACAAGGTATCTTCCCTTGGTATTCAGAAGGTGAACCCATTTTATGGTGGAGCCCAGCGCCACGCGCTGTATTTTGCCCGACCAGTTTCCAGCCAAGTAAAAGCTTGCGTAAATTTGCTCGTAAGTCAGATTACCAGATCACCCTGAACCGAGCCTGTGCTCAGGTTATCGAGCAGTGCGCAGCTTGCCGTGGTCCAGATGAAACTTGGATCATGCCTGATATGATAGCGGCCTATAAAACAATGCACTTACATGGTTACTGCCATTCTGTCGAAGTTTGGCAAGATAACCAACTCGTTGGCGGACTGTATGGAATTCAAGTCGGCTCAGTCTTTTGTGGTGAGTCTATGTTTACCCTCGCTGATAACGCCTCAAAAATGGCTCTCTGGTACTTTATCAGACACTTTAAAGCTCACGGTGGTTCACTCGTAGATTGCCAAATAATGAACAATCACTTGCAGTCACTTGGCGCAACAACATCCGAACGTGAACCATTTTTGGCACACCTTGCAGAAGCAAAGACTGCCATACTTGAATCAGGCTGTTTCACTCCTCAAATTTTAAGGCTGCCAGCAGAGTAACCATGAATGATCTTAGTTTTCGTATTGGGCTAACCCCGACTTCAGATTGTAACTATCTACCAAATCAACGGGAGCAGCTTGGCGTTGTTATCGATCAAGACTGGTTTAGCCCTCATGGCTATCAGCTTCTTATCGCTTCAGGCTATCGTCGCAGCGGTAAAGCTATCTATAAGCCAATGTGCTCCGCTTGTCAGGCCTGCGTCCCCTTGCGTGTCGATTGCTTTTTATTTTCACCATCAAAAAGCCAGAAGCGCCAGCTTAATCAAATGAAAAAATTGCGCTGGGAATTTAAACCTCAGTTAGATGACGACTGGTTCTCGCTATACGAAAAATACATCACAGCACGCCATGCAAACGGATCTATGTATCCACCCAACAAAGCGCATTTCTTTGAGTTTAGTACGGCTGAATGGATGGATAGCTTATTCCTTCATGTATATGATGACCAAAAGCTTATCGCGATTGCCGTTACTGACGTGTTTGAACATGCCCTAAGCGCGGTATATAGCTTTTTCGACCCCGATTCGACCCTGTCTTTGGGGACGCTCTGCGTGTTATTCCAAATCCAGTATTCTCGGAAAACAGGTCGTCGCTGGCTGTATCCGGGATACCAAATTGATGGCTGTAAAGCCATGAATTACAAAGTTCGCTTCCAGCCTCATCAAAAACTTATTGATGGACAATGGCAGTCTCAGTAGGCATGGTATAGCTGCAATTTCGTGCTCTCATACATTTTTAGGTTGTAACTACGGGCTCTATTTACACAAAAAGATAAATAAATCCGTATTAATCCAGAACAAAAGCTGACAAAGGATCCCTGCAAGGGTAAAATTGCGACCTAAACTTTACACTTAAACAGTTTCGAGGCATTATCCAGCCCGATCAGAAGCATGGCTGGTAGCCTAAGAGGATTCAATGGCAAAAGAAGACGTAATTGAAATGCAAGGTACTGTACTTGATACACTACCTAACACAATGTTCCGCGTTGAGCTAGAAAACGGTCACGTTGTAACCGCTCACATCTCTGGTAAAATGCGTAAAAACTATATCCGTATTCTTACTGGCGACAAAGTAACTGTGGAACTGACTCCATACGACCTGACTAAAGGCCGTATCGTCTTCCGTGCTCGTTAATCTTTTATAGATTAAAGAATACAGATGGAACCCAGCACTATGCTGGGTTTTATTTATCTAAAAAATAGCACCATTCTCTCGTTACCGCCCTATTTTCGCCCCTTCAGCTTCATCATAAAAATCCCTCATAGTGACGATAAAATTATTTTATTTGCCTCATGTTGTATTCGGTTGTTTAATCGCATCGCACCCAGTTGTATCCCTAATTTTTCAACCGAGGTGTAGACGGGTTCAGCCATGAACCTCATCTTTCTTTCATACCGTGAACCTATTTACAGCACGGCCATGTAGGAATGCTAATGAAACCTCTCGCAATCCACGATGCACTAGTACAACTGAGCCTAGTGACCGTTTGCGATAACGCAGCCAATATTCCCTCTCAAAAAGTTATGCTAACGCCATCGACTTCTGTTACCCGTCGAAAAAAAAGGACATCGCTCAGGCGAAGTCAAAGGGCTCAGTTAGCTTAGTCAATATGGCTTAATCGGTTTCATTCAGCTTGCGATACATATTATTTTTCAAATAGATATGCTCTTTCGCTCGCCTGATGAATCTTATCAACTTGGTGCTTGCAGCCTAATAATCAAATTACGACAACTGTCATTAACGCCTGCTGCTTGCCCGCAATCACTGATCGAGGAAAAAACATGAGTGATTGGTCTATCAATGATGCACGTGACGTCTACAACACCCCTTACTGGGGTCAAGGCTACTTTGACATTAACGCTCAAGGTGAAGTTATTGCAAAGCCTGACAATCTCAACCCGAACAATACCGTTGCCCTCTCACAACTGGCTGATGAGCTTATTGCCAAAGGCGCATCATTACCGGTATTAGTTCGTTTCCCTGATATTTTGCATCATCGGGTGGACAGCCTATGTTCGACCTTTAACCAAGCAATCGAACACTATGGCTACCAAGGTGAATATCTTGCGGTTTACCCTATTAAAGTGAACCAACAAGATGCCGTCGTTAGTGAAATTTTAGCAAGCCAATATGCTAAACAGCAGCGTCAACTTGGATTAGAAGCTGGCAGCAAACCTGAATTGATGGCGGTGCTAGCAATGGCACAACAAGCAAGTTCAGTGATTGTTTGTAACGGCTACAAAGATCGTGAATATATCCGCTTAGCGCTAATTGGTGAAAAACTCGGTCACGAAGTTTACATTGTTCTAGAAAAGCTATCTGAACTGCACACCGTCATGCAAGAGGCTGAAGCATTAGGCGTAAGACCTCGCTTAGGTTTACGCGCACGCCTTTCCTCTCAAGGTAAAGGCAAATGGCAAGCAAGCGGTGGCGAGAAGTCTAAGTTTGGTCTATCAGCCTCTCAAGTGCTGACAGTGATCAACACACTTCGCGACAACGACATGCAAGACTGCTTACAGCTATTGCATTTCCACCTAGGCTCTCAAATCGCCAATATTCGCGATGTACGCAATGGTGTGGGTGAGGCTGGCCGTGTCTATGCCGAATTGTGCAAACTAGGCGCTGGGATTACCACCGTTGATGTAGGTGGTGGTTTGGCCGTGGACTATGAAGGAACACGTAGCCAAAGTAGCTGCTCAATGAATTACAGCTTACGTGAATACGCGAATAACGTGGTTTATACCCTCGGTGACATCTGTAAAGAGTATGACATTCGTATGCCACGAATCATCTCTGAATCAGGCCGTAACTTAACGGCTCACCATGCTGTACTCATCACTGATGTTGTCGGCGTTGAAAGCTATAAACAAGAGTCTGTATACCCGCCAGAAGCGTCAGCACCACTGATACTACATAACATGTGGAATTCTTGGCAGGATCTGAAAGCACTGAGCGATCACCGTTCGCTGGTTGAAATTTACCATGACAACCAAAGCGATCTTGCTGAAGTACACACTCAGTTTGCCATGGGTATGTTGAGCTTTACCGAACGTGCGTGGGCTGAACAAATCAGCTTACGTTTATGCTACGAGCTTGAAAAACGACTATCGACTAAAAACCGTGCACACCGCCCATTATTAGACGAAATGCACGAGCGTTTAGCTGATAAGTTCTTTGTGAACTTTTCACTATTCCAATCACTGCCAGATGCATGGGGGATCGATCAGATTTTCCCTGTGCTACCGCTAAGTAAATTGGACAAAGAGCCTGAGCGTCGCGCTGTGATTCTTGACGTGACGTGTGATTCAGACGGTGCAATCGATCAGTATGTAGAAGGCCAAGGCATTGAAAGTACACTCGCTGTACCAACATGGACCGATGAATCGCCATACCGCTTAGGCTTTTTCATGGTAGGTGCCTACCAAGAAGTGCTGGGCAACATGCACAACTTATTTGGCGATACTGATACTGCAATTGTTCGTTGTAACGCGGAAGGTAGCTACGACATAGAGCAAATAGTACGTGGTGACAGTGTGGGTGATGTACTTCGTTATGTACACCTTGATTCAGAGCAGTTCCTACACCAATATGAGCTGATGGTAAAACAGCATCTACCAGAAGACGAACATGAAACTATTCTGGCAGAGCTGGCTGAAGGCCTAAAAGGTTACACCTATCTAGAGTGAGAGTGATTCGCTCGATTCTCAGCGCTTAAAGCCGTCACTGACAACATGTTTAACACAGCTCGAATCGTAGGTTCGAGCTGTTAGGAGTTTTACTATGGCAACACTAGCCACACACCCTGATTACTCACTGTATGCCAATGCCTTTGGCTTTTTACGCCAGCCGTTAGATTTTAATCCGCAAGCATCAGATGCAGATGTCATCATTACTGGTGTGCCATTTGATATGGCGACGACGGGCCGTTCTGGCAGCCGTATGGGGCCTGGCGCTATTCGCCAAATTTCAACCAACCTTGCATGGGAAGGGAAGCGCTGGCCTTGGTCTTTTTCGCTGACAGACAAAATTAGCATGGCTGATTGCGGTGATCTTGTTTTTGACTGTGGTGATGCAGGCCAAATGTGCGAACGCCTAGAACAGCATGCCACCAGCTTGATAGAGCAAGGTAAAACCTTACTGACATTTGGCGGTGATCACTTTGTCACGCTGCCTTTGCTACGTGCGCATGCTAAAAAACACGGCGAAATGGCACTGATCCATTTCGACGCGCACACAGATACCTATGATATGGGTAGTCAGTACGATCACGGCACCATGTTTTATCATGCACCAAACGAAGGTTTGATCGATCCTAAGCACTCAGTGCAAATTGGTATTCGTACTGATTATGACAACACTCTGGATTTTAATGTGATTGATGCTGGCACAGCTAATGATTGGTCTGTTGAGCAAATTGTCGAAAATATTAAGCAAACCGTCGGCGATCGCCCTATTTACTTAACATTTGATATTGATTGCCTCGATCCTGCTTTTGCTCCGGGAACTGGTACACCGGTTTGCGGTGGCTTAACGTCTGATAAAGCACTGAAAATCATTCGTGGCTTACAAGGCATTAACTTGATTGGCATGGATGTAGTAGAAGTTGCACCAGCCTACGATCATGCCGACATGACAGCATTAGCGGCAGCGACTATCGCAACAGATTTACTGCACCTTTGGGCTAGTCAGCGCTAACCGCAGATAAATAGCGAAACGCGTAAGTTTAGATAAAAAATAACCGCCAATTGGCGGTTATTTTATTTCTAACGAAAAGATCACTTAGCTTAATAAGTGGAGATTAGTGTGCAGGTTCCATTTCACTACTGAATTGGAAATCTAGCTCATCATTCACTAAATCAACACGTACCGAACCACCGTTAGTTAGGCAACCAAACAATAACTCGTTTGCCATTGGTTTTTTAAGGTTCTCTTGGATAACACGTGCCATTGGACGCGCACCCATCGCTTTATCGTAGCCTTTATCAGATAACCACTGACGAGCGACTTCAGACACTTCCATTGAAACACCGCGTGCATCAAGCTGTGCTTGTAACTCAACAATGAACTTATCAACCACTTGGTGAATAACATCTTTTTCAAGGTGATTAAACCAAATGATGTTATCTAAACGGTTACGGAATTCAGGCGTAAATACGCGCTTAATTTCCGCCATTGCATCGTGACTGTGATCTTGCTGAATCAGACCAATCGATTTACGTACTGTTTCCGTTACACCCGCATTGGTTGTCATCACGAAGATAACATTACGGAAGTCAGCTTTACGGCCATTGTTATCTGTTAGCGTACCGTTATCCATAATTTGCAATAGCAAATTAAATACATCTGGGTGTGCTTTTTCGATTTCATCAAGCAACACAACAGAATGAGGTTGTTTGATAACAGCATCGGTTAACAGACCACCTTGATCGTAACCGACATAGCCCGGAGGTGCACCAATCAAGCGACTCACTGTGTGACGTTCCATATACTCAGACATATCAAAGCGCAGTAGCTCAATGCCTAAAGTACGTGCAAGCTGAACGGTCACTTCTGTTTTACCTACCCCTGTAGGGCCCGCAAACAAGAATGAACCAACAGGCTTATTGTCTGCCCCTAAACCGGCACGGCTTAGTTTAATGGCTTCTGTAAGTACGTTAATTGCGGGATCTTGTCCGAACACCAGCATCTTCAGTTTGCTATCAAGGTTTTTCAGTACATCGCGATCACTTGAAGAAACTGATTTCTCTGGGATACGTGCCATTTTGGCGATCATTGCCTCAATGTCACTCACATTCACCGTTTTCTTTCGACGGCTAGCAGGAGCAAGACGACAACGAGCACCCGCTTCATCAATTACATCAATCGCCTTATCAGGCAGATGACGTTCGTTAATGTATTTCGCTGAAAGCTCTACCGCAGCACGAATCGCTTTATTGGTAAAACGCACCTCATGGTGTGCTTCGTATTTTGGCTTCAAGCCCATCAAAATCTTAGTGGTGTCATCAAGCGATGGTTCAATCACATCAATTTTTTGGAAACGGCGAGACAAGGCACGCTCTTTCTCAAAAATATTGCTGTACTCTTGATAAGTCGTCGAGCCCATGCAGCGTAATTTACCGCTACTAAGCAATGGCTTAATTAAGTTAGCCGCATCAACTTGACCGCCAGAAGCCGCACCAGCACCGATAATCGTGTGGATCTCATCAATGAACAATACCGCATGTTCTTCTTTTTCAAGTTGCTTCAAAATACCTTTGAAACGTTTCTCGAAATCACCACGGTATTTCGTGCCCGCCAATAGCGAACCAATATCCAATGAGTAAATAACACAGTCTTTGATGATATCAGGCACTTGGCCTTCAACAATACGCCATGCTAATCCTTCCGCGATAGCCGTTTTACCGACACCCGCTTCACCAACTAACAATGGGTTATTCTTACGGCGACGACACAGCACTTGAACCGTACGTTCAAGTTCACCATCTCGACCAATTAATGGGTCAATCCCCCCCGCTTTTGCAAGATGATTGAGGTTCGTTGCGAAGTTCTCTAGTTTATCTTCAGAGTTTTGTTCTGCGCGAACTTCTTCACCACCAACATCAGCCCCACCCATATCATCGTTGTCACTATCTTTCACGGTACCGTGAGAAATAAAGTTAACAACATCAAGGCGGCTAATGTCACTTTTCTTAAGCAAGTAAGCAGCGTGAGATTCCTGTTCACTGAAAATCGCAACAAGGACATTGGCCCCAGTTACTTCACTTCGACCAGAAGACTGAACATGGAAAACAGCACGTTGAAGTACACGCTGGAAGCTGAGTGTAGGTTGGGTTTCTCGGCTCTCATCATCAGCAGGGATAAGAGGCGTGGTTTGCTCGATAAAAGAATCAAGCTCTTTGCGAAGCTGATCCAAATCCGCACGACAAGCAATGAGTGCCTCTTGTGCTGAAGCGTTCTCAAGCAATGCCAGTAGCAGATGCTCGACTGTCATAAATTCATGGCGCTTCTCTCGTGCTCGAGCGAATGCTCCATTCAAGCTAGCTTCAAGTTCTTTGTTTAGCATAGGCACCTCCCCTAAATACCACTCAAAATGGCGTGCCGGAAAAAGCTAGGCTTTTTCCATCGTACACAACAGCGGATGTTCATGCTCTCTTGCGTGCATCATTACCTGTGCCACTTTTGTTTCAGCGACTTCGGCAGTAAAGGTGCCACAAATAGCTTTTCCTTCATAATGCACTGAAAGCATCAACTGTGTTGCTTTCTCCAGATCCATGGAGAAGAACTTCTGTAACACTTCTATCACAAAATCCATCGGTGTGTAATCATCATTATTGATAAGTACCTTATACATCGATGGTGGTTTTACTTGAGCTTCTTCCTTATCTAAGACATCAGACTCAGGCACAACCCATTCATATAACTTACTCATAAACCTAACTTATACGCTCGGTAGAAACAAACCAAAAATCAACAATTTTCAACAATTTCTATTGCCAACAATCAGTGCAGCGCTAGCACTTTTGCCTACCTATATACTGAGACTAATGCACACATTGTATTCCAGCAAATCTAAGATGACCATGCTCAAAGTCTTATGAGGTGATTCAGCGCAGATCATAAGTACAAACAGTATGCATAATCAAAAAACACGAGTGCTTTATAAGCGAAACCACCATGCTCGCTAGGCTAATATTGCGGAATAAGCCCAGAATGTACCACCCCTGAGACATCCCCGAAATATCCAAATTAACGGCCAGATATTTACTAGGAAATCATCATTGAAAATGACTCTCATTTCATTATTTCAATAACATCCTACTGCTTTTAGCGACACAAATAAGATTTTATCGGGATGTTACAATATGCACTTGACTGTCTAGCTTCATTTACTAAAGTGTAACCTGTAGTAGGTATAAACTGCATCAAAATAGCATTAGTATGCAAGACAAGTCTTTGACACCCCTGTACACTAAATGCTCAATGGAACTGAAATGCGAAGAAGGAAGTATAAGCATGGCAACAGGTACAGTTAAGTGGTTCAATAACGCCAAAGGATTTGGGTTCATTTGTCCAGAGCAGGGTGATGGCGATATCTTCGCACACTATTCTACCATTCAAATGGATGGGTATCGTACGCTTAAAGCGGGCCAGCAGGTCAACTATACGATAGAAACCGGTCCTAAAGGTTTCCATGCCAGTGAAATCGTTCCCGTTGAAGGTGAACTCACTAAGTAGTCTTCTCTCTGGCATTATTAAAGGTGAGCGTCTTGCTCACCTTTTTTGTCTCTGAAATTAATATTCAATGAATAGTAATTGAATATTTGGCAATACAAACAAATCACACC
>NZ_NOIF01000058.1 GCF_002265265.1 Photobacterium sanguinicancri | reverse complement strand
GCATTAATTACACTTGGATTTTGACAGCTCTGGAGGATCGTTCAACCGATCATATTTACGCTAACTGATCGGCATTACAGCCAATGGCTGCGTTTTTTTATATCGGTATGTACTGAGATTAAACGAGCAATTTACTGATCGGGATATTCAAAAACTTTGATGACTTGCTTTACGCCATCGACATTACGCGCAATGTCGGTCGCAATGTTTGCTTGTTCTTGGGTGACATAACCAAGTAAGAACACTTCTTGGTTTTCAGTGATCACTTTAATCGAGGCATCTTTGAGCTGCTTGCTGCCGACCATCATTGATTTTACTTTGGTGGTGAGCCAGCTATCTTTGCTTACTTCGCCAAGGTCAGGTAGAGCACGTATCCTTACTTGGTTATAAACCGCGTTAACATTTGTCAGCTGTTTAATTGCCTGTTCTAACTGATTCGCAACCTCTTGCTTTGTTGCCTGTCCGATCAACAGTACATTTCCGTCGTAAGACACTACATTGATTCGAGCTTGCTGGCGAAAAGGTGGCTTATTTACCATCCCCGCCACTTCCATCTCGATCTCTTTGTCAAACCACTGCTGTTTAGCGCCTCGTGGGTCAGCATCGGTAATGCCTGCGCAACCTTGCACAAACCACAGGCATACTGCCATTAAACATACACGCCATGCTGTCATTACTTAGCCCTCGTGGTGGGGGAATAGAACTTTATCAATCAGATCACACAGGCAGTGAACTGTGAGTAAGTGGCCTTCTTGAATGCGACAGGTACGCATCGATGGAATGCGGATCTCTACATCTTGAATGCCAAGTAAGCCGGCCATCTCTCCGCCATCTTTACCTGTTAGAGCAATGATTGTCATGTCGCGAGTTAGGGCAGCTTCCATCGACTTGATAATATTTTTACTGTTACCGCTAGTCGATAAAACAAAAAGAATATCGCCTTTTTGACCAAGAGCTCGTACTTGCTTAGAAAAGACTTCATCATGGTGGTAGTCGTTCGCAACTGCCGTTAGTGTCGTCGTGTCTGCGGTTAATGCAAGAGCAGGAAGGCTAGGGCGCTCAGTTTCAAAACGGTTGATCATGCATGATGCAAAGTGTTGGGCGTTAGCTGCTGAACCACCATTGCCGCAACAAAGAATTTTATTGCCGTTAAGTAGGCTTTGTACCATAACTTGTGCTGCTTGCGAGATCGCATCAGGCAGGGCTTCTGCCGCTGCAATTTGTGTTTGGATGCTCTCGGTAAAACTTTCTCTAATGCTTTCTAGCATGAATTAACCTTCCACTAAGGTATTCGTCAACCATTCAATATGGTGGTCAGAACCTTGGATTGCGACGATATCAAACCGAAATGCAGTATGTTCGGCAGATAACCCTTGTTTGCTGAGCCAATAGAATGCAGCTCGTTTTAATTTTTGCTGTTTTTGCCAGGTCACCGCTTCAACAGCCGAACCGTAACGAGCCTGTTTGCGATATTTCACTTCAACAAAGATCCAGCAATTACCTTCACGCATGATTAAATCTATTTCACCACCGCGGCAGTGGAAATTGCGTGTGACGGGTATTAGCCCTTGCTCGCTGAGATAACGCTCGGCAAGGGCTTCAAATTGCTGGCCAACTTGGCGTTTATTGAACAGATTGAATTCCCGTATTGGTGAATTCTGCCCAGCTTATCTGGCGTTGAACAACACATTGTTCATCAATGCTCAAGATCCCCGTTTTACCCGGCGTGCTGTAGCTTTCAACGACACGCATCTGTGGTAATTCAGTGATCATTTTGTAAGCATCCATACCAAAGGCATGCAAGCGAATCGCACCATTGTTTTTGTTCGGCCATAGTGTATCAAAACGTGTCATAAAGTTCTGGTTTGGTTCGACCAGCAGTGGAATATCACTGAACTCAATGCCACGAAGCTCACTGGTATCACTGGTTTTATCCGGATTGCCTCGTGAGCTGGCGTACAGTTTTGGTGGCTTTTGATCTGGGTTGATTGCAACATCAATAAAAGGTTTTAGCAGGGTGAGTTCTGCTTTGTTGGCAATTAAATACACGGCATCAGTGTCACGGCGACTACGTTGCTGTGACTCCAACGAACGACCCGTGACTTGTTGCATTTGGTTAATGCGTGTTTGGCTTTCTGTTAAACCAAAGATTGTCGCAATTTGCTGTTGAATTTGTTTCCGAGAACCAAATGATTCAACATCAGGTGATTGACCTGTTAGCTGTTGCCACTGCTCTGTAAAGGCGGCGCTTACACGTTGACCAAATTTACTGCTTGGTGCTAGGACTAATGGGAATTTGTGTCCTTTAGCGAATAAGTGTTGTGCGGCTTGCTCAGCTTCCTGCTCAGGCGAAAGCGAGAAATAACACGTATTGGCTTGGCGCAGATCGAGCTGTGCTGGTTCGTTAAGTGCAAGCTGAGTGATTTTAGTACTGTTCAGTTGCTGGAATTCAGTCACTTTATTTTTACGTAATGGACCGATCACGAACTGAACGCCATCTTGCGTTAGCTTATCGAGAATGACATTCATCGATTCGCCTTCGGTATCAAACACGTTTAGCTCGGTGTTGATATCGCGGCCACTATCATCCAGCATGGCATTAATAAACCCATCACGTACAGCCTTGCCTTGTGTCTCGTAGCGACCACTCATAGGGAGCAGCAACGCCACTTTATCTAATTGTGCGATCTCTAAGTCCATGATGGCTTGTAAATCTGCAGGTAGATATTGGTTGGCAGGGTGATAAGGATTGGCTGTTAACCATTCTTCGATTGCCCCTTTAAGCTGGGTTGGGCGTGACAAGTAAGTGTTTTTCAAAATAGTCAGTTGAACCCAACCACGCAGTACGGTTTCATTGTCTGCGAGTGTTACGCTTTGCAGTTGATTATTGCTGTAGCGTGATAGATCGCTCCACAATGCCTGCCAGTTATCTGCTTTTTGGGTATTATCAAGGTATTGATCAAGTGCCGTTCGGGCTTGAGCAGCTTTAAATGGTTGGTTCGTTTGAGCAAACAGTTCAGCTCTAAATTGGTGATAGCGACTGTATTGGCTTGGCGATAATTGCCACCAAGGTTGAAAATTCAGTGTTTCGAGTGCTTGTTGCGGTTGGCCTTGCTGGTAGCGTAGCGTTGCGCGTGCTAATTGCCATTCCGCCAGTTGAACAGGCGTCAGCGACATGCGTGATAAACGCATTGCTTGTTTGTCAGCTTGTGGCCAACTACCTTCTTTGATAAGGGCTTTCAATGCCAAAATATGCCAGTTGATGCTGGTTACACCTTCGGACGATTCGGCTTTGATAAGGTAAGATGCTGAGCTTTGTTGCGCGACAGCGGTAATATCAGCGACATTTGCTTGCTGTTGTGGCGATGAGCTACAGCCTGCCAAAATCACAGCAAGGGCTACAGGCGCGAGTAGTCGTGATACACTTTTACGCTTCTGGGTAAAATTAAGCATTGAATTCTTTCAACTGTGACAAATTACTCTCTATATTAATTGCAGATGAGATCTTAGACAAATGAGTGAGACCAATTCATGCGCGGTAGATGTCGCAACTTTGTACATCGTCCCGACACCAATCGGTAATTTAGCCGACATTACACAGCGCGCATTGGATGTATTGGCAAATGTCGACCTAATTGCGGCCGAAGATACCCGTCATACTTCCCGTTTGCTGTCCCATTTTTCTATCTCAACCCGCACCTTTGCGCTTCACGATCATAATGAACAGCAGAAAGCGGACTTTTTGATCGAAAAACTTCAGGCTGGTACAAGCATCGCATTAGTGTCAGATGCTGGTACACCGCTGATCAGTGATCCAGGATACCACTTAGTCAACCGTTGTCGTCAGGCCGATGTTAAAGTTGTTCCTTTGCCAGGACCGTGTGCTGTTATTACGGCACTAAGTGGTGCTGGCTTGCCGTCAGACCGCTTTAGCTTTGAAGGCTTTTTACCGCCAAAGAGCAAGGGACGACGCGATACGTTTACGGAATTAGAAAATGACGCACGTACGCTTATTTTTTATGAATCACCTCATCGTATTTTAGACTCTTTAGCTGATATGTTGGCAATTTTGGGGCCAGATCGTCAGGTTGTTTTAGCGCGTGAGCTGACTAAAACTTATGAAACGATCCATGGTGCACCCTTGGGTGAGCTTATTCCATGGTTAAACGAAGACCGCAATCGCCTTCGTGGTGAAATGGTAGTGCTTGTTGCGGGTCACCGTGCTGATAAAACAGAGCTCTCGCCTGAAGCACTGCGTACTGTCACATTGTTGGCTAAAGAGTTACCACTTAAAAAAGCGGCAGCACTGGCGGCAGAGATCCATTCATCTAAAAAGAATGCCTTGTATAAATGGGGTTTAGAAAACCTAGAGTAATCAAGGTCGGTGATAGATTCGGTTTTTGAGTAAAGCAAATGGCCTTAGGTTGCGCATAAAGATGTGCTTTTTTTGACCAAGCTACCGCGCCGATACTGATTTCACTGGTAACTGCGGCGGGAGTCTTATACAATCCGCCGCCTGAGTTGGCCAAGGTAACCGCTGCTTCGTTAATATCCTTAGGGAGAGTGACGAGGGGGAGGAAAGTCCGGGCTCCACAGAGCAGGGTGCCAGATAACGTCTGGGGGGCGTGAGCCCACGACCAGTGCAGCAGAGAGTAAACCGCCGATGACTCGCTTGCGAGAACAGGTAAGGGTGAAAGGGTGCGGTAAGAGCGCACCGCGCGGCTAGTAATAGTTCGTGGCACGGTAAACTCCACCCGGAGCAAGACCAAATAGGTCCCTATTGGCGCGGCTCGCGTTGGGGACGGGTAGGTTGCTTGAGCCTGTGAGCGATTGCAGGCCTAGATGAATGGTTACCACCGCGTAAGCGGGACAGAACCCGGCTCATCGGCCAACTCACCCTACAAAGAATGAAGGTGGTGCTGTGTTCATATGAACTGCAGCATCACCTTTTTTCGTTTTAAAACCGCTATATCGCGACTTTAGTAGCAAGAAGTGTGATTTTTCTGCTAATTATTCTCTGCTTTCTTGACTTCTTTTTTGACTAATACGTACACTTCAAAGTGGCTTATTGTGGTGAAAAGTGGGAATGCCTTGCGAAATCTAACTATTAATAATAAACACTTTATATAAGTGTTTGATTGATAATAGGGATATTACAGAGCACATTTTATGCTTCGAGGTGTCACTGCCGTTTCAATGGACGGAAAAGGACGTTTGGCTGTGCCCAAACGCTACCGAGAGCTATTACACTCATCGTGTGATGGCTTATTTGTGTGCACCATCGATCATCAATACCCCTGTCTGCTATTATATCCCCTTCAGGAATGGGAGCGCATTGAGCAAAAGCTTTCCCGTTTATCCAGCTTTCAGCCCGCAGAGCGTCGCTTACAGCGCTTGCTATTAGGGCATGCGAGTGAATGTGAAATGGATAGCCAAGGTCGTTTATTAATTGCACCATCGTTACGTGACTACGCCGAGCTAGAAAGTAAGATCATGCTGGTGGGGCAGTACAATAAATTTGAGATTTGGCATGCGCCTCATTGGCAGCAACAGATCATAACGGATACACAATTTCAGGCTGAGGATCCCACTGCTTTATCAGTGCGCCTTAGTGAGCTTTCACTCTAGTTGAAACTATATTATTTATGTCAGAACAATTTGAGCACATCTCCGTCTTACTTCATGAATCAGTAGACGGTCTCGATATTAAGCCCGATGGTATTTATATCGATGGCACGTTTGGCCGTGGTGGCCACAGCCGCCTGATTTTATCTAAGCTGGGCGAAAATGGCCGTCTTTACGGTATCGACCGTGATCCACAAGCGATTGCTGAAGCTCAGACAATTGATGATCCGCGTTTCTCTATTATCCATGGCCCATTTTCAGGCATGGCTGATTATATGGAAACCCGAGAACTGCTAGGCCAAGTTGACGGCGTATTGCTTGATCTTGGTGTTTCATCACCGCAACTGGATGATGCAGAGCGTGGCTTTAGCTTCATGCGTGACGGCCCACTTGATATGCGTATGGACCCGACTACGGGCCTTTCAGCTGCAGAGTGGCTAGCTGAAGCAGATGCTGATGATATTGCATGGGTACTCAAAGAGTTTGGTGAAGAACGTTTCGCTAAACGTATCGCGCGTGGCATTGTTGAGCACCGTGAAAACCCAGAAAAAGAGCCATTAACGCGCACGACCCAATTAGCGAGCTTGATTGCTGCTGTATCGCCATTCCGTGATAAGCATAAGCACCCAGCGACGCGTAGCTTCCAAGCGATCCGTATCTACATTAACAGTGAACTAGAAGAAATTGATGTTGCTTTGAATGGCGCTCTTAAAGTGTTAGCTCCTCAAGGCCGCTTATCTATTATTAGCTTCCATTCGCTAGAAGATCGCATGGTTAAACGTTTTATGCGTAAACACAGCAAAGGGCCTGAAGTACCTGCTGGTTTACCATTAACGGAAGATCAAATTAAAGCGCTAGGCAGTGCCGATTTGAAATTGGCGAGTAAAGCGATTAAACCTTCAACGAATGAACTCGGCCACAATACCCGTGCGCGTAGTTCTGTGTTGCGTTTAGCCGAGAAGTTATGAAGCCAACCGCTGAACCATCAATTAACGTAGCGCGCTTGATCGTCAAAGATCTCTTTTCGATTGGGCGACTGCCGTTATTACTCTTGATATTGATCTTAGGGTCGGCGTTGGCGGTGGTGTATATCACCCATCACTCGCGTCAATTGATCGTTCAGCAAGAGCAACTCCTTATCGAGCGTGACCAGCTCGATATTGAGTGGCGAAATCAAATATTGGAAGAGAATTCTCTGGCCGAGCATAGTCGTGTGGAGCGCTTAGCTGAAACACAACTTGAGATGAAGCGCCCAACCGCGGCGAATGAAATAGTTGTCCAGTGATGATGAATATCTTCAAACGAACTAAAACCACCAATCAACGCCGTGTTAAAGCGCCTCCCGTATTCATACCGTGGCGTTTTAATCTTATTTGCGGCTGCGTTATTTTAGCCTTAGGTCTATTGATCGGTCGTGCGGCTTATATTCAAGTGTTAGAGCCGGGCAAACTTATCCAAGAAGGCGATTTGCGTTCACTTCGCGTGAAAGCACTCCCGTCAGCGCGCGGTATTATTTCTGACCGTAACGGTGAGCAGCTTGCCGTGAGTGTACCTGTACAGGCGGTATGGGCCGATCCTGTTCAAATTTATAAGCATGGTGGCATGGTCGAACAGGCCCGCTGGCATGCGCTTGCTGATGTCTTAGGCCTTGATCGCCAAAAGTTAGTTAAGCGAATTGAAAAAAATCAAAAGCGTCGTTTTATTTATTTAGCCCGTCAGGTTAGTCCTGCTATGGCGGCGTATGTGAGTAAGCTCAAGCTTGCTGGCGTAGGCCTAAAAGACGAATCCCGCCGTTTTTACCCTGCTGGTGAAGTGAGTGCGCATTTAATTGGTATGACGGGCATTGATAGCCACGGTTTAGAAGGCGTTGAACGTACCTATGATGGTTGGTTAACTGGTGAACCCGGGCGTAAAACGGTGCGAAAAGATCGCTATGGCCGCGTAGTTGAAAATATTTCGCTTAAACAGCGAGAGCCAGGTAAGCCGCTAGAACTGAGTATCGATCAGCGTTTGCAAGCCATGGCATACCGCGCCGTAAAACAAGCGGTTGTCGATTACCGTGCCACGTCTGCCAGTGTGGTAATGGTTGACGTTCGGACTGGTGAAGTGCTGGCCATGGTGAATGCCCCCTCTTATAACCCTAATAACCGTGATGGTTTGCAAAGTTTTCGAATGCGTAATCGGGTCATTACTGATGCGATGGAGCCTGGCTCAACCATTAAACCTTTTGTGGTGCTAACGGCACTCGAAAACGGTGTCGCTGATGAAAACACGATTATTGATACTGGCAATGGCATTATGCAGGTCGGTGGAAGTCGAGTGCGTGACGTATCAAAAGTCGGTAAAGCCAACTTAGCCCGTATCTTACAAAAATCCAGTAACATTGGTGTCAGTAAACTATCACTAGCTATGCCTGTTGAAGCCTTGCTCGGTATGTATAGCAGTGTTGGTATGGGAGACCCGTCAGGCATTAACCTGATTGGCGAATCACAAGGTTTCTTCCCAGATCGCCGTCGTTGGTCCGATTTTGAACGTGCTACCTTAGCTTTTGGCTACGGTATTTCGGTTACACCCATTCAGTTAGTACGTGCTTACGCAACCTTGGGTGCGCTAGGTGTGAGCCGTCCGCTCTCCATCCTAAAAACGGATGATGTTATTCCTGGGCGCCAAGTGGTGTCTGTTGAGAATACGCGTAAGTTACTAAAAATGCTTGAAATGGTAACGGGGAAAGAAGGCAGTGCTAAACGTGCTGCGGTACCTGGTTACCGCGTGGGTGCCAAAACGGGGACCGCAAAAGTTGCTGCCGCTGGCGGATACAGTGATGAATACATTGCGATGACGGCGGGTCTTGCGCCTATCAGTAATCCGCGTATTGCTATGGTTGTCGTCGTAAATGAGCCTCAGGGTGATCAATATTATGGCGGCGCAATTGCGGCGCCAATATTTGCAGATGTGATGGGAAGTGCACTGCAAATTTTGAATGTGCCGCCAGACGCGGGTTCTGGCGAAAAGTTAAATGTTGTCCATAACAGAGGCACCTCGAATGCCGATACATAATCAAAACAAAACTATCGGGTGCTTACTGACACCGTGGTTGCCAGTCGCAACAATATTGAGCGATGAAATAAGCGCATTAGCACCGTCATCATTTACGTTAGACAGTCGTGATGTTAACAGTGGTAGCTTGTTTGCTGCTGTTAAAGGTCATCAGATTGATGGTCGTCGCTTTATCGATAAAGCGATAGAGCAAGGTGCCATTGCGGTGTTGGCTGAAGCTGAGGGCGAGGCTTTACACGGAGAGGTACGCCTACAGCACGGTGTGCCAATTATCTATTTTTCGCAACTGAACCTACATCTATCTGCCATCGCCAAGATTTTTTATCAGCAGCCAGATGAGCAGCTAAAACTGGTGGCGGTGACGGGCACCAATGGCAAAACAACGATTAGCCAAATTCTGGCACAGTGGGCAGAGCTGGTCGGTTACCGTGCTGGCGTTATGGGCACTACAGGTAACGGTTTGCTGAGCAATCTAATACCTGCAGCAAATACCACTGGCAGTGCGATTGAAATTCAACATGTACTGGCTGATTTATACCAGCAGGGGGCGTCTTTTGCTGCGATGGAAGTCTCGTCGCACGGGTTAGTGCAAGGGCGTGTTAAAGCACTGCATTTTGCAGCCAGTATTTTTACCAACTTGAGTCGAGATCACCTAGATTACCATGGTGACATGGCTAATTACGCAGCGGCTAAACAAACCCTCTTTACTGAACATCACGCAGGTGTTGCTGTCATTAATATGGATGACGAAGTTGGGCGCCAATGGCTAACGACCTTACCTGATGCTGTTGCGGTGACAACACAAGTGAGCGTTGCTGCTGAGCATCAAGGGCCCGCATTGTGGTTAACCGCGGTGACGTACAGTACTCAAGGTGTCACGCTGAGTGTTGATTCATCATGGGGAGCAGGAACGTTTACTGCGCCATTGGTCGGTTCGTTTAATGTCATGAATATTATGTTGGCGTTGGCGACGCTACTGGCGACAGGGCATGATATCGCTCAGCTTATTGCGACCGCACCACAGTTAAACGCCGTGATAGGGCGAATGGAAGTTTTTCAAAAAACTGACAAACCTATGATGGTGGTGGATTATGCTCATACGCCAGATGCGCTAGAAAAAGCTTTGCAGGCATTACAAGTACATTGTGACGGTAAGCTATGGTGTATTTTTGGTTGTGGCGGTGATCGAGATACCGGCAAACGTCCAATGATGGCGGCAATTGCAGAACAGCAAGCTGATCATATTATCTTAACTGATGATAACCCGCGCAGTGAAGATCCAGAGCAGATCATGCTGGATATGAAAGCTGGGTTGGTGAATGCAAATCAAGCATCAGTGATCCACGACCGATTCAGTGCTTGCCAATATGCAATGCTGCACGCTAGCGAACAAGACATTGTTTTAGTGGCTGGGAAAGGTCATGAAGATTACCAAATTCTAGCTGATCAAACGATCCACTATTCTGACCGTGAAACGGTTCAAACCTTATTGGAGACGCATGCATGATTGACGTGCAATTGTCTCATCTAGCCGATGAGTTAGATGCCACATTAATGGGTGATGATATCCGCATCACCTCAGTATCAACAGATACTCGCCAGATCGATTGCAACGCTTTATTTGTCGCATTGAAAGGTGAGCGATTTGATGCGCATGACTTTTGTCAGGCTGCGGTTGATAGCGGCGCGAAAGCTTTACTGGTTAGTCGTTACTTACCTATCGATATTCCACAGCTAGTGGTAACCGACACCCGATTAGCACTGGGTCAACTCGGTGCTTGGGTTGCTAAAACGCTGACCCAGACAAACGGCCTTAAAACCGTCGCGCTGACAGGCAGTTGCGGTAAGACCACGGTGAAAGAAATGGTGGCGGCAATTCTTGGCCTAAAAGGCAAGGTATTAGCCACAGCGGGTAATTTCAATAATGATATTGGTGTCCCCCTCACGTTGTTACGTTTAACCTCAGATCACGATTATGCGGTGATCGAGTTGGGAGCGAATCATCAAAATGAAATTGCTTATACAACGAACCTGGTTAAACCCCAAACGGCGTTAGTGAATAACTTAGCCGCTGCGCACTTAGAAGGTTTTGGCTCATTAGCTGGCGTAGCTAAAGCGAAAGGTGAAATTTTTGAGGGTTTACCTGCTGGTGGCATCGCCATTGTTAATCTTGATTCAAATGATCTGCCTAATTGGCGTGAAAATTTGACGGAACAGCGCATTTTAACTTTCTCTGCATCCAATCCTGACGCTGATTTTTTCGCAAATGACATAATTGTTAACTCTGACGGTCGCGCTTGTTTTACAATGCGTACCCCCGAAGGAATGGGTTCGGTCATATTGACACTTGCCGGTGTGCATAATGTATCGAACGCCCTCGCTGCTGCGGCTCTGAGTTATACGCTTGGCGCGTCTTTGGATGATGTCATTCGTGGCCTTGGTCAAGTGGTAAACGTAAAAGGGCGGGTTGATATCACTCAACCGCAGGCTGGACTTCGTCTTATCGATGACACTTATAATGCTAGCGTGGCATCGGTGAAAGCTGCCATTGATTTACTTGCGTCATTTGCTGGTCAACGTTGGTTTGTGCTGGGTGATATGGCTGAACTTGGCGAAGAAAGTGCACTACTTCATCGTGAAGTTGGCGAGTACGCAAAAGACAAATTGCTTGATGGCGTCTTCACATATGGCCGTACGAGTGCCGTTGTGAGTGAGCTGAATCAAGGGCAACACTTTGATGATAAACAAACACTGATTGCGACATTGATGACACAATTAGATCAAGAACTTAAACAACACCAAGAGGTTACAGTGTTGGCAAAAGGAGCACGCAGCTCCCGCATGGAAGATGTGATTGTCGCACTGCAGGAAAATAAATAATGATTTACTGGTTAGCCGACGCACTTCAGTCAACATTCCCATTTTTTCGTCTTTTCGAATATTTGACGTTCCGCGCTATTGTTAGCGTACTTACAGCTTTAGTTCTCTCGTTATGGATGGGACCACGTCTAATTGCACGCTTACAAATGTTGCAAATTGGTCAAGTGGTACGTAACGAAGGTCCTGAATCTCACTTTAGTAAACGAGGTACGCCAACAATGGGCGGCCTCATGATTTTGGCTGCAATTACCATTACGGTTTTGCTTTGGGCTGATTTATCAAACCCCTATGTATGGGCGGTGTTAGTCGTGATGCTGGGCTATGGCGTAGTGGGTTTTGTGGATGATTACCGTAAAGTCGTGCGTAAGAATACCGATGGCTTGGTTGCGCGCTGGAAGTACTTCTGGCAGTCAGTCATTGCTCTGGGGGTCGCATTTGCCTTGTATATGTATGGCAAAGATACAGCGGCGACTCAACTTGTTGTGCCTTTCTTTAAAGATGTGATGCCGCAACTGGGCCTGTTCTACATCGTATTTACCTATTTTGTGATTGTCGGTACCAGTAATGCGGTTAACTTAACCGATGGCCTTGATGGCTTGGCCATTATGCCAACGGTCATGGTGGCATCGGGCATGGCATTTATTGCATGGGCAACGGGTAATGTGAATTTTGCTAACTACCTGCATATTCCTTATTTAAGTAACGCGAGTGAGCTCGTTATTGTCTGTACCGCCATTGTCGGTGCTGGACTTGGTTTCCTTTGGTTTAATACTTACCCAGCTCAAGTGTTTATGGGCGATGTAGGTTCACTAGCACTCGGTGGCGCACTTGGCACTATTGCGGTCTTAGTTCGCCAAGAGTTGCTACTTGTGATCATGGGCGGTGTATTTGTAATGGAAACGGTCTCCGTTATCTTACAAGTGGGCTCGTACAAACTTCGCGGACAGCGTATTTTTCGAATGGCGCCGATTCATCACCATTACGAATTAAAAGGTTGGCCAGAACCTCGTGTTATCGTGCGTTTTTGGATCATTACTATGATGCTAGTGTTAATTGCTCTTGCGACATTGAAGGTACGTTAAATGAATGGCTTAGGTGGGGTAAAACGCGTTGTAGTGATTGGGTTAGGAATGACAGGACTTTCTGTTGTTCATCACCTCGTGCGACAGTCTTTGGCTTATGATCTGAATTTAGAGATTAAAGTCATTGATACACGTGCCACTCCACCGGGCCAGGAATCGCTCCCGAGCAGTGTTGAGCTGTGCTGCGGAGAGTGGAATATGGCGTGGTTACTCGCGGCTGATATGATAGTTGCGAGTCCAGGCATTGCACTGGCAACCCCAGAGCTTCAGCAAGCAGCTGAAGCTGGTATTGAAATTGTGGGCGATATCGAACTATTCGCGCGTGCAGTTACCAAGCCAGTCGTGGCGATCACTGGGTCCAACGGTAAGAGTACCGTGACTAGCCTTGTCGGTGAGATGGCGAAAGAGGCCAATATCGATGTAGGAGTGGGCGGTAATATTGGCTTCGCTGCATTAGATATGCTGGCCAATGACCACGATGTGTACGTACTCGAATTATCAAGCTTTCAACTTGAGACAACCTCTTCCCTAAAACTGAAAGCGGCCACTTACTTAAACCTATCTGAAGATCATATGGATCGTTACCACGGTTTAGCGGATTACAGCGCGGCGAAAATGCGTATTTTCGAGCATGCTGAATTAATCGTGTATAACCGTGATGATCTGGCGACACGTCCAGCGGCTTCTTTTGGGTTTGATGCGCCAGAAACCAGTTTTGGCTTTGATTGCCAAGCTTATGGCTTGATTGAACAAGACGGTCTAGAGTTCCTGGCTGTCGATCAACAGCCGCTCATGCCAGCTAACGAAATTGCATTGGTTGGTCGTCATAATGTGGCGAATAGCCTTGCAGCGTTGGCACTTGCTGATGCCGTAAATATTGACCATACCGCAGCGTGCCGTGCTTTACGCCGCTATACGGGCTTAGTGCACCGTTGCCAACTTGTGGTGCAACAGCATGGTGTAAAATGGGTGAATGATTCAAAAGCAACTAACGTGGCGAGTACTTTAGCGGCACTTAAAGGGCTCAGCCTTGAAGGTAAGCTTCACCTGCTGGTCGGCGGAGATGGCAAAGGGGCGGATTTTTCTGAATTACAGCCAGTATTGGCGGCGCTAAATGTTCAGTTGTATTGCTACGGCCGTGATGGCAGCCAATTTTCATCTTTGGTTGAATCGCCAATTTGTGTCGAAACGATGGCACAAGCAATGGTTTTAGCAGCGGCAACGGCGCAATCAGGTGACATGATCATGCTCTCTCCTGCCTGTGCGAGCTTTGACCAATTCCCGAATTTTATGACGCGAGGTGATACTTTTGTCACTTTAGCGAAAGAGTTACAGCATCAAGTCGCAGGAGCGAATGAATGCTAAGACAGACCAAGGAAGGAATGACATCCGTCACTGAATGGTTTACTAAGCCATCCAGTCCTTCGTTATACGATCGCCAATTAGTGTGGATTGCACTCGCTTTGATGGTGATCGGTTTGGTGATCGTGACATCGGCCTCTGTGCCAATCGCAACCCGTTTAACGGGGATCCCGTTTTACTTTGCATTGCGTCACGCTTTTTTCCTCGGCTGCTCTCTTCTTATTATCGGCATCATGGTGCAAGTCCCGCTGTCTCGTTGGCAGCAATTAAGTGTGCCGATGCTGTTTGTATCGATATTTTTACTGATTGTTGTGTTGGGGATTGGTCGTTCAGTCAATGGTGCAGCGCGTTGGATCCCGTTAGGGATCTTTAACTTACAGCCAGCAGAAGTGGCAAAGCTTTCTTTGTTTATCTTTTTAGCGGGTTATTTGGTTCGTCAATATTCACAGGTACGCGCAAGCTTTCTTGGTTTTGCTAAACCGTTAGCTGTGCTGGTGGCATTAGCTGTTCTATTACTACAACAACCCGATTTAGGGTCATTTGTTGTGATGTTTGTGACCACGGTAGGCATGTTATTTATTGCAGGCGCCCAATTATGGCAATTCCTCGCTATGATAGCGGTCGCGATATTTGGCATCGTTATACTGATTGTCTTTGAGCCTTATCGTATGCGGCGGGTGACATCCTTTCTCGACCCATGGGATGACCCTTTTGGTAGTGGTTACCAACTTACACAGTCATTAATGGCATTTGGTCGCGGTGATTGGCTAGGGCAAGGATTGGGTAATTCAATCCAAAAGCTAGAATATTTACCCGAAGCGCATACCGATTTTGTTTTTGCGGTACTCGCAGAAGAACTCGGATTAATCGGTGTTGTGAGTGTATTAGTGCTGATTTTCGCCTTGGTGTTTAAAGCCTTATTGATTGGTCGTAAATCATTGCAAAGCGAGCAGCTGTTTGGTGGTTTCCTCGCATTTGGTATCGGCATTTGGTTTGCTTTCCAGACGTTAGTCAATGTTGGTGCTGCTGCGGGAATTGTGCCAACCAAAGGGTTGACCTTGCCGCTGATCAGTTATGGTGGCTCCAGTTTATTTATTATGGCGACGGCGGTTGCGATTTTGATCCGCATTGATTACGAACAGCGGCTTCATGCTAAATATCACCCCACCGAATCGGAACCAGAAGAAAATAGTGTTGAAAAAGATTAATGACAAAAAATAAACGATTACTTGTTATGGCGGGTGGTACTGGGGGACATGTTTTTCCAGGCCTTGCGGTAGCGAAACAATTACAGCAGCAAGGATGGGACATCCGTTGGCTGGGTACCGCTGATAGAATGGAAGCGGAACTTGTGCCAAAGCACGGTATCGAGATTGATTTTATTAAAGTCAAAGGGCTAAGAGGCCAAGGTATCGTTAGGCTGTTAGCGGCACCATTTAAAATCCTAGGTGCAATCAAACAAGCACGTGCACATATTAAGGCATGGCAACCTGACGTCGTTCTTGGCATGGGTGGCTATGTGAGCGGTCCTGGTGGCGTTGCTGCATGGCTGAGTGGTATTCCTGTGGTATTGCATGAACAAAATGCAGTCGCTGGGCTAACTAACCAATGGCTATCTAAAATTGCCCGTCGTGTCTTACAGGCATTTCCTGGAGCATTTACAAATCAAGAGGTTGTTGGTAACCCTGTTCGCCAAGATGTGACTGAGCTACCACAACCAATGGAACGTTTTGCCCAACGCAGTGGTCCTATCCGTGTGTTGGTCATGGGCGGTAGCCAAGGCGCTCGTATTCTAAATCAGACTATGCCTGAAGTGGCGGGGTTACTCGGTGAAAATATCACTGTGTGGCACCAAGCTGGTAAAGGGGCACAAGCTGAGACCGAGCTGGCCTATCAAGCACAACCTGAAGCGTCTTCTGGTGTGAAAGTGACCGAATTTATTGATGATGTCGCCGCTGCATATGAGTGGGCAGATGTCGTCGTGTGTCGTTCAGGTGCACTGACTGTATCAGAGTTATCTGCCGCTGGTGTCGCCGCTATTTTTGTCCCGTTTATGCATAAAGATCGGCAGCAAGCATTGAATGCCGATCATTTGGTGCAAGCGGGCGCTGCATTAATGATTGAACAGCCAGATTTAACCGCTGTGAAATTAGCACAACAACTTCAAAAACTTGACCGTCCAGCCCTGCTATCAATGGCACAGGCTGCTCGAGAAGCTGCGATCCTCGACGCCGATGTTCGCGTTGCAGATGTAATTAAATCGCTAGCAAAAAACTAGAACGAGAAACAGTGATGAACAACAAATTGGATAACGAACAATTAGCCAAAATTAGGACCATGGTGCCTGAAATGCGTCGTGTAGAGCGTATTCACTTTGTCGGTATCGGCGGAGCTGGCATGAGTGGTATTGCGGAAGTTTTGGTTAATGAAGGCTACCGGATTAGTGGTTCTGACATTGCCCCCAATGCGGTGACAAACAGCCTTGAAAGTAAAGGTGCTGAAATTTTCTTTGGTCACCGCCCAGAAAACGTTCAGGGAGCCAGTGTTGTCGTTGTATCAACGGCTATTTCGCAAGATAACCCTGAATTGGTTGCTGCACGTGAGTCACGTATCCCTGTGGTTCGCCGCGCAGAAATGTTAGCTGAACTTATGCGTTACCGTCATGGCATTGCGATTGCAGGTACGCATGGTAAAACGACCACGACAGCGCTAGTGACGCAGATTTATTCAGAAGCAGGATTAGATCCAACGTTTGTTAACGGTGGATTAGTGAAAAGTGCAGGAACGAATGCACGTTTAGGTTGCAGCCGTTACTTGATAGCAGAAGCGGATGAAAGTGATGCTTCTTTCTTGCACCTGCAGCCAATGGTGAGTGTTGTCACTAATATTGAAGCTGATCATATGGAAACGTATGGCGGTGATTTTGAAGTCTTAAAACAGACGTTTATCGACTTCCTGCATAATTTACCGTTTTATGGATTGGCCGTAGTGTGTATCGATGATCCTGTGGTACGTGAATTATTGCCACGTATTGGTCGCCAAGTGATTACCTATGGTTTTGCTGACGATGCCGATGTGCGTCTACTGAATTATCGTCAAACAGGCCAACAAGGGCATTTTACGATTGCACGCCAAGGCAAACCGAGCCTTGATATTACCTTGAATGTTCCTGGTAAACACAATGCCTTGAATGCGACGGCTGCAGTTGCTGTTGCGACAGAAGAAGGCGTTGATGATAGTGCGATTATTCGCGCATTAGTTGAATTCCAAGGTACTGGTCGTCGTTTTGATCACTTAGGTGAGTTCGAGAGCGGGAATGGCAAGGTGATGCTAGTCGATGATTACGGTCATCATCCAAGCGAAGTTGATGTCACTATTCAGGCAGCTCGCGCCGGTTGGGAAGATAAGCGCTTAGTGATGATCTTCCAACCGCATCGTTATAGCCGCACCCGCGATTTGTACGAAGATTTTGCGAATGTGCTTGAGCAAGTTGATGTATTGGTGATGTTAGATGTTTACTCTGCTGGTGAAACGCCGATAGCTGGGGCTGACGGCCGCGCACTGTGCAGAACAATCCGTGGTCGTGGCAAAATAGACCCTATTTTTGTTCCAACTATTGAGGCGCTACCTGCGGCTTTAGCCAATATTATTGCTGAAGATGACTTGGTGCTGACGCAAGGTGCTGGTGATGTGGGTAAAGTAGCCCGCCAGCTAGCAGAAATGCAGCTAAATATTGCAACCATGCGTGAAGCGTGATTTTTAGCGCATATAACTGAGTATGTAGACCTTTTTATTGCAAAGTTTTCATCATTGAAATAGATATGAACTCAGAGTCGGCATTAAATTAACCAACAAATGTTGGAGAGTTACGGCTTGGTCGGTATAATCGACCAACTTTGCTCAAAAATCATTTATTCAAGTTGAATTAGCGTGTCGAGCATAGGTCTACACATTAAGAGGTAAGGTTTTTGGCGAAATGACGGACGTAGTCAAAAAAAGCGTATTTTTAGCTTCGCCGCTACCCACTAAGCATTTAGGGGGCGTCGCTTTTTTTATTGCCGTTATCGTGTTTATTGCATGGTTGCTGAGTGCTGCATTGAGCTGGATGACAGATGCTAATCGTCTCCCGCTTTCGCAGCTCATCATCCAAGGTGAGTTAAAGCATTTAACCACCAATGATGTTCGGCAAGCCATTTTGCAGCTCGACCATTTGGGTACATTTATGACCCAAGATATTGAAAGTCTGCAAAGTGCTTTGGAATCTCTACCTTGGGTTGCCCATGCGTCAGTGCGAAAGCAGTGGCCAGAAACGGTAAAGGTTTATTTGCTAGAACATCAACCTGCAGCCATTTGGAATCAGGATAATCTGGTCAATATGAACGGTGAGGTGTTTTATGCTGATGCCAATCAGGTAGCTGACTTAGCATTAGTGCACTTATCTGGACCTGATGGCAGTAGCCAGCAACTCTTAGCTGCATTGGATGAAATGCAACCAAGGTTACAGCTTGCGGGCTTTGAAATTGATACGCTTATCTTAAATGAACGCCGAGCTTGGCGTGTTGAGTTAACTAATGGTATTCGGTTAGAGCTAGGTCGAAAAACACGAATGGAGCGTTTAGAACGTTTCATTAGCTTATACCCTGAGATAGAAATGCAGGGTAAAGCAATAGAGTACGTAGATTTACGGTACGATATTGGTGCGGCTGTAGGCTGGAAAACGATACCGAAAGAATAAGAGCGTGCGCGAATGACTAAGGCAACAGATAAAAAACTCATAGTTGGCCTTGATATCGGTACTTCCAAAGTTTGTGCTTTGGTTGGGGAAGTGCTGCCAGACAGTAATGTCAACGTTATTGGTGTTGGTAGCAGCCCGTCTCGCGGTATGGACAAAGGCGGAGTCAATGATCTTGAATCTGTCGTTAAGTCTGTTCAGCGCGCTGTCGATAAAGCGGCTTTGATGGCAGATTGTGAAATTGATTCAGTCTACTTGTCGCTATCTGGCAAACATATTCGTTGCCAGACAGAAAAAGGCATGGTGCCTATTTCTGACAAAGAGGTAACGCAAGATGACGTCGATAGTGTTATTCATACAGCGAAATCAGTAAAAATTAGCGATGAACATCGAACTTTACATGTAATTCCTCAGGAATTTGCTATTGATTATCAAGAGGGAATTAAAAATCCTGTTGGTTTATCTGGCGTTCGGATGGAAGCGAGTGTTCATTTGATTACCTGTCACAACGATATGGCGCGTAACATTGTTAAAGCGGTAGAGCGTTGTGGCTTAAAAGTGGATCAACTGATCTTTTCCGGTTTAGCGGCAAGTCATGCGGTATTAACCGCAGATGAGCGTGAACTGGGTGTCTGCGTAGTCGATATTGGCGGCGGCACTATGGACATAGCTTTCTGGACTGGCGGTGCTTTACGCCATGCAGAAGTGATCCCTTATGCGGGTAATGTTGTCACCAGCGACATTGCTTATGCTTTCGGTACACCTCCGGGTGATGCTGAAGAAATTAAAGTTAAATATGGCTGTGCACTCAGCGAGTTAGTTAGCAAAGACGCCAAGGTTGATGTACCTAGTGTTGGTGGCCGACCATCGCGTAGCTTGCAGAGCCAGACCCTAGCGGAAGTGATTGAACCTCGCTATAGCGAATTATTAGGTTTAGTTAATCAGAGGCTAGTAGAGATCCAAGAACAATTGCGTAATGCGGGCGTAAAACACCACTTAGCAGCAGGCATTGTTTTAACGGGTGGCGCGGCACAAATTGAAGGGCTTAATGAGTGTGCGGAACGTGTGTTCCAAAACCAAGTCCGAATTGGCCAACCACTTGAGCTAAGTGGATTAACAGATTATGTGCAAGCACCGCATTATGCGACAGCAGTGGGTTTGCTGCACTACGGAAAGGATAATCAATCGTTTAACGATAGCGAAGTAGAGCCAAAACGTTCAGTTTCGGGTTTATTTTCTAAAGTGAGCGGCTGGTTTAAAAAAGAATTTTAAAACCTGATGCGAACAGGAATAACGGAGAGAACAAATGTTTGAACCGATGATGGAAATCTCTGACGAAGCGGTAATCAAGGTCATTGGCGTTGGCGGCGGCGGCGGTAATGCTGTCGATCACATGGTTCGTGAATCAATTGAAGGTGTTGAGTTCATCACCGTTAATACCGATGCACAAGCACTGCGTAAATCGAGTGTAAGCACTGTGATTCAAATCGGTGGCGATATCACTAAAGGTCTAGGTGCGGGTGCAAACCCACAAGTAGGTCGTGATTCGGCGCTGGAAGACCGTGAAGCTATCAAGAATGAACTGCAAGGTTCAGACATGATCTTCATTGCGGCAGGTATGGGTGGCGGTACTGGTACTGGTGCGGCTCCAATCATTGCTGAAGTGGCAAAAGAACTGGGTATTCTTACAGTAGCGGTGGTGACTAAACCATTTAGCTTCGAAGGTAAGAAACGTATGGCATTTGCAGAGCAGGGCATCGAGGAGCTTTCTAAGCACGTCGATTCTCTAATCACAATTCCAAACGAGAAATTACTGAAAGTTCTTGGCCGTGGTATCACGCTACTGGACGCTTTTGCGAAAGCAAATGACGTACTTAAGAATGCGGTTCAAGGTATTGCTGAGCTAATTACACGCCCTGGTATGATCAATGTCGATTTCGCTGATGTACGCACAGTGATGTCGGAAATGGGTCATGCAATGATGGGTAGTGGTATGGCTGTCGGTGATGATCGTGCTGAAGAAGCGGCTGAAATGGCTATTTCTAGCCCGCTACTTGAAGATATTGATCTTGCTGGTGCTCGTGGTGTTCTTGTTAACATTACAGCAGGCATGGATATGCGTCTTGATGAGTTTGAAACTGTGGGTAACACAGTGAAAGCATTCGCATCAGATAACGCAACCGTTGTTATCGGTACGTCACTTGATCCTGAAATGACAGACGAACTACGCGTAACTGTTGTTGCGACAGGTATTGGTAAAGAAAGTAAGCCAGATATTACATTGGTGACAACCTCTAAACCTGCGCCTGCTGTTGCCTCTTCACAAGAGAAGGCTGCAGTATCTGCGATTGAAGAACAGCCTAAAGCGGCTCCTTTAACGCAAAGCAACTCTGTTGAATCGCCAGCATCGTCGTCATCTTCTGCGGCTACAGCGCCAAAAGCGTCACCGCAAAGTGAACATGACTACCTTGATATCCCTGCGTTTTTACGTCAGCAAGCTGATTAAACAACGTAAATTGTTTGGGATATGACCAGATGAGTGGTAACATCAGCCCCCATTGCCTATTATGTGATAGGGCAGTGGGTGTTTTTGGCTTTCATAAGTTGAGAGAAATTAGATGATCAGACAACGTACATTGAAAAGCATTGTCCAAACTACTGGTGTGGGTCTCCACTCTGGTCGTAAAGTCACGCTTATTCTACGCCCTGCTGCGGCGAATACGGGTGTGATCTATCGTCGTACTGACTTAAATCCACCAGTGGATTTTCCTGCTAATGCAGACTCGGTGCGCGATACTATGCTGTGTACAGCCCTTGTGAATGACGAAGGCGTACGTATCTCAACCGTTGAGCACTTAAACGCTGCGCTTGCAGGTATGGGTATCGATAATGTGATTATCGAAGTAGATGCGCCTGAAATTCCTATTATGGATGGCAGTGCGAGCCCATTTATTTACTTGCTACAGTCTGCAGGTATCGACACGTTGAATGCGCCAAAACGCTTTTTACGTATCAAGAAAACTGTTCGCGTAGAAGATGGCGATAAATGGGCAGAGTTACGTCCATATAACGGTTTCCGTTTAGACTTCGCTATTGAATTCAATCACCCTGCGATTGATTCTGAACAGCAGCGTTTATTGTTAGATTTTTCTAGCCAATCATTCGTAAAAGACATTAGTCGTGCACGTACTTTTGGTTTCATGCACGATATCGAATACCTACAATCGCAAAACTTATGTTTAGGCGGTAGTTTCGATAACGCAATTGTATTAGACCAGTACCGTATTCTTAATGAAGACGGTCTGCGCTTTGATAACGAGTTAGTGACACACAAAGTATTGGATGCCATTGGTGACCTTTACATGTGCGGTCACAATATTGTGGGTGAAATGGCTGCATATAAGTCAGGTCACGCATTAAACAATAAACTATTGCGTGCTGTGTTAGCTGATCAAGAAGCTTACGAGTGGACAACCTATCAAGATGAGAAAGATTCACCCGTTACTTTGGCTCAGCCTGGTATGGTATTAGCGTAATACGTTAATTCTTTTCATCGAACGAATTTAAAAACGCCAGACATTGTCTGGCGTTTTTGTATCTGTTGTTTGTGATTATTTTTAATAGCTAAAGACGGCTTAAATTATTCTGACTGGCGACGTTTGGCTAATGCAGCAATGCGCTCTAACCGAGCTTTTACTTTATCTGGTGCGTGCTGAGCGGTATAGAGTAGATAACCTGCGGCTTTTTCTGTAATTGGCTTTCGTACTATATCAGGTAATTTTTGTTGTTTACGTTCTGCATCAGCGGCGAGATTAGGGTTAACCTTGATATCAATTTGTATAAGCTGCGGCAGTAAATGTTCTCGTAGCTTATTTATCAAACTATTTCTTTCAAAGTTTAGACGCATCGACCAACTGGCCGATGATACTTCAATGATCAGTGTTTGCTGACGGTAATTACTGACACGGCAATGGGCTGCACAATTTAAGTGCTGTTTAACGGCCTCATTTAATTTAGCCAGTGCCACGGCACGTTGCTGGATATTGCCAAGTGTGGAGTCATCCAATAGGTGAGCCGGTGTTTGTGGGCGATGATCTCTCATAACTCTCGCTTAAATATCCGTTATTAATAATAGAATAAATGCCACTATTGTGGGCTGACACCTAATTTTCGCATATGAAAAACTAGACTCCAGCTTTAACCATAGGCGACTTAGGTATTATGGCTTATTATATCATTCAAGTGGGTTGGCGGGGACGCTAGTATCAAGGCTTTGCTTGGTTAATATTTTCGTTTTGTGGGGATATCTACTTCGGTGTTTAACCTATAGAATGACTTTGTTTGACTGTGCCCCTTGAAACTGAAATAAAGTGCCACAATATCCAATAGTAAGCATTAACTTGGCCTTATTTGCTGCACATTGTGCACGGCTCTGTTGAGTAGGGATAGGATATCCCTGTGACAACCTGATCCTTTGATTCAGAGGCCTATTGCGCTGAATCTACATAACTTAGAGAAACGGCATCACCATGTTATCAAAACTACTGACAAAAATTATCGGTAGCCGTAACGACCGCACTCTGCGTCGTTTGCGCAAAATCGTCGATCAAATCAATAAATTAGAACCTCAATTTGACAGCCTGTTAGATGAAGAGCTTAAGGCCAAGACGGTCGAGTTCCGTGAGCGTATCGAACAAGGTGAAAATCTAGACCAACTACTACCAGAAGCATTTGCTACTGTTCGCGAAGCATCAAAACGTGTATTCGGTATGCGTCACTTTGATGTTCAGCTCATTGGTGGCATGGTGTTGAACAACTGCCAGATTGCAGAAATGCGCACTGGTGAAGGTAAAACGCTAACAGCAACACTACCAGCCTACCTTAATGCTCTAACGGGTAAAGGCGTTCACATCGTTACAGTGAATGATTACCTAGCGGCACGTGATGCCGAAACAAACCGCGCACTATTTGAATTCCTAGGTATGACTGTTGGCGTTAACGTGCCAAACATGCCGCCTCAAGCGAAGAAAGAAGCATACCAAGCGGATGTACTTTACGGTACAAATAATGAGTTTGGTTTCGATTACCTGCGTGACAACATGGCATTCCGTCCGGAAGATCGTGTTCAACGTGAGCGTTTCTTTGCGGTTGTCGATGAAGTGGATTCCATCTTAATCGATGAAGCGCGTACCCCATTGATTATCTCTGGCCCTGCTGAAGACAGCTCTGAGCTTTACACTAAGATCAATACCTTGATCCCTCTGTTAGTGAAGCAAGATAAAGAAGACAGTGAAGAGTACCGTGGTGACGGCCACTACACTGTCGACGAAAAATCTAAGCAAGCGCACTTAACTGAAACAGGCCAAGAGTATGTTGAAGAGCTACTACAACAAAATGGCTTGATGGAAGAAGGTGATACGCTTTACTCCCCAGCCAACATTAGCTTGCTACACCACGTGAACGCGGCTCTGCGTGCTCATGTGCTGTTTGAACGTGATGTTGATTACATCGTAAAAGATGATGAAGTCATCATCGTCGATGAGCATACTGGCCGTACTATGCCGGGTCGTCGCTGGTCTGAAGGTTTACACCAAGCTGTTGAAGCAAAAGAAGGTGCGAAAATTCAGAACGAGAACCAAACTCTCGCTTCTATTACTTTCCAGAACTTCTTCCGCTTGTACGAAAAACTGTCTGGTATGACAGGTACAGCTGATACTGAAGCATTCGAATTCAAGTCAATCTACAACCTTGAAACCGTTGTAATGCCAACCAACAAGCCAATGATCCGTGATGACATGGGTGATTTGGTTTACATGACTGAGCAAGAAAAATTTGGCGCGATTGCTGAAGATATCAAAGAACGCGTAGAGAAAGGTCAGCCAGTGTTGGTTGGTACAGTCTCGATTGAAAAATCTGAACTGCTATCGAATGCATTGAAAAAAGAAGGCATCAAGCACGAAGTGCTTAATGCTAAATTCCATGAAAAAGAAGCTGATATTGTTGCGAATGCTGGTCAGTCAGGTGCGGTAACTATCGCAACTAACATGGCAGGTCGTGGTACCGATATCGTATTGGGCGGTCATTGGCAGAGTGAACTCGCGCAGATAGAAGAGCCAACCGAAGCACAAATTGCTGACATTAAAGCGAAGTGGAAAGTACGCCACGATGCTGTACTTGCGTCGGGTGGTTTACACATTATTGGTACTGAGCGTCATGAATCTCGCCGTATCGATAACCAGCTACGCGGTCGTTCTGGTCGTCAAGGTGATGCGGGCTCTTCTCGTTTCTACTTGTCGATGGAAGATGGCCTGATGCGTATTTTCGCTTCAGATCGTGTTTCTGGCATGATGAAAAAACTGGGTATGGAAGAAGGCGAAGCGATCGAGCACCCTTGGGTGACTAAGGCTATCGAGAACGCACAACGTAAAGTTGAAGGCCGTAACTTCGATATTCGTAAGCAATTGCTTGAGTTTGATGACGTTGCCAATGATCAACGTAAAGTGGTTTATGAGTTGCGTGATGAATTAATGAATGCTGAAGATATCAGCGACATGATTTCACAAAACCACCATGACGTACTAACGTCAGTCTTTGAGCAATATGTGCCAGCACAATCACTTGAAGAAATGTGGGATATTCAAGGCCTTGAAGAGCGTCTAAAAGCAGACTTCGATCTAGCGTTACCTATTCAGGAATGGCTAGATAGCGAAGAGAAGCTTTACGAAGAAGCGCTACGTGAGCGTATCATCGAGCAAGCTGTTGCTATTTACCAACAGAAAGAAGAAGTTGTAGGTGCGCCAGTACTACGCAACTTCGAGAAAACGGTAATGCTGCAAAACCTCGATATGTTGTGGAAAGAACACTTGGCGGCGATGGATCATCTGCGTCAAGGTATCCACCTACGTGGTTACGCACAGAAAAACCCGAAACAAGAATACAAGCGTGAATCTTTTGAGTTATTTGAAGAGATGCTTGAAAGCCTGAAATCGGACGTGATTGCGATTCTGAGCCGTGTACGTGTTCAACAGCAAGAAGATGTTGATCGTATTGAAGAAGAACGTCGTCAACAAGCTGAAGAGCTTGCTCGTCGTCAGCAATTCCAGCATCAAAATGCGGAAAATCAAATTGCAGATGAAAGTACGAGTGATGAAGAAGGCACGGGCACTTTCCAGCGTGAAGAGCGTAAAGTTGGCCGTAATGAGCCTTGTCCATGTGGTTCAGGTAAAAAATACAAACAGTGTCACGGTAAAATCAATTAATTGATAAACCATGCTCACTAAAAATAAAAGGTCGCTGATGCGTAATGCCGATCAGTTAAGGATCAGTTGAACGATCCTATGAGGCTGACATAATCCGGAATCAGTTACTGATTCCGGAT
>NZ_NOIF01000057.1 GCF_002265265.1 Photobacterium sanguinicancri | reverse complement strand
CGATTTTTTTTATGTTTCTTGCCAGATAAAAGGTTAAATAAAGTTATTAATGAACACGATAAAATAGTTCGTTTGTCATCGCAGTGGGAAGTCTTGATTATCGCGGTATCCAGATTGGATTCATCGCTGTAAGGAGACACAGTGAATACTCGTAATAAACACTTTGAATTAATAGATAAACCCACATTTTTTGGTGCGTTAGGCATGCTGATAGCGGTTGTGCTACCACTACTTATTTTTCCAACTGAAGGTGCAGAATGGATTAGCATTGCTAAAGCATTCATGACAGACAAGCTAGGTTTCTTGTACCTAGGCCTTGGTCTTGCATCTTTCTTCTTTATGATTTATATCGTTTTTTCTGATATTGGTCAGATTAAACTGGGTGACAGCGATGAAGAGCCCGAATTTAAAACCGCGTCTTGGGCTGCCATGCTTTTCTGTGGTGGTATCGGTGCCAGTATTTTATTCTGGGGCGCGATTGAATGGGCATATTACTATCAAAATCCACCGTTTCAGTTAGAAGCGGGTAGTGAAGAAGCCGTTCGTTGGGCGGCCACTTACGGTATTTTCCACTGGGGTCCGATTGCTTGGTCTATTTATTTAGTACCTGCGATCCCTATGGCTTACTTCTTTTATGTACGTAAGCAGCCTGTACTGAAAGTTTCTGCAGCACTGATGCCTGTGCTTGGTGAAGCACGTAGCCATGGCTGGATTGGTAAAGTTATTGATGTATTGTTCATTTTTGGTTTGTTAGGTGGTGGTGCAACTACCCTAGGCTTAGCAGCCCCTTTGATTACAGAAGGCGTGAACTACCTCTTCGGTATTCCTAAAACCATGATGACACAGATTGGTGTACTCTTCGTTTGTACCGCAATTTTTGGTTACTCGGCTTATGCTGGGATGGAAAAGGGTATTAAATTACTGAGTAACATTAACTTTTGGGGGGCGATTGGCTTACTTGCGTTTATTCTTATTGCTGGCCCAACCATTTTCATGTTGGAAACAGGCTTAGATTCATTAGGCCGCATGCTGTCTAATTTCTTTGTGATGGCGACATGGGCTGAACCTTTTGGTGGTTATGGCTCATTTGAAAATACTCACTTCCCACAAGATTGGACAATCTTCTACTGGGCTTGGTGGTTAGTGTTTGCGCCAAGTATGGGTTTATTTATTACGCGTATTTCACGTGGGCGTACTATCAAGCAAATGGTGACTGGTTCGATCTTTTTTGGATCGATGGGTTGTTTCCTTTTCTTCATGATTTTAGGTAACTATGGCTTATCGTTACAGCTATCTGGTGCGTTAGATGTTGTGGGTATCCTAAATACTGAAGGTGCAAATAAAGCGATCTTCTCTATTTTGCAACAATTGCCATTCAGTACTTTTGTGATTGCGGTATTTACACTGCTTTGCTTAATCTTCACAGCGACAACGTTTGATTCTATCTCTTACATTTTGGCCTCTGTTGTGCAAAAAAATGTAACGGGTGACCCAATGCGTTGGAATCGTCTGTTCTGGGCATTTGCGTTGTCGTTCATGCCTGCAGTTCTGCTGTTCATGGGGGGCTTATCAACCTTACAAACGGCGGCGATTGTCGGTGGTTTACCATTGCTTGTGATTGCGGTGATGTTGATGATATCGGCGGTGAAAGCGGCGACGCTCGATCTAACGCATCAGGATGGGTATGAAGATCCAGTGATTAACATTGAAGAATTACCGGATGTTGATCCTTGGTCTAAAGAAGGCATGGCACTTTCTAAGTTTGAACAGCTGAAAGATGTTGCAATCGAAGCTGCAGTGAATGAAAGAGCGGCCTTGAATGCAATTTGGAAAATTAAGAAGGCTATTCGTGTTGCTGCTCTTGAAAAAGGTGTTCATGAAAGTGAAGACGATGCTATTCCACAAGATTTGATTGATGAATTGGATCGTTTAACCAATGAAGCAATGCTAGCGAAAGAAGATAAAATTGAAGCATCTGAGCTAGCACAAGCTGCACGTATTGAGTTTAACGACTTAGTGAAACAACGCGAGTTAGATGAAACAGAAGAAGCCGCAGTATCTGCTTAATCGTATTGAATAAGAATAACTGCTGAGGCTTGTTTTAGCTCAATATCAAAGCCCCATTTATTGCTTTAATTAGTGATGGTGGGGCTTTCCTATTTTCGTTACATACAACTGCTTTGCGTTTAATGACTTATTGCGACTGTTTATCTATGCTAATTAATATTTCTGCACGGTAGGCTAACAAGCAATGCCAGTACCATAAATTACGATCAGGAGCTTGTATGAAATGTATTCAACTATTGTTCCCCATTGTGCCAGACCAACCCATCAATGACTCCCTCCACCAAGCGTTGAAGCTCGCTGATCAATGTTCTTCACATGTCACTTTGCTGGCTGTGATTGAAGATCTGGCTGAGTTCAAAGAAATTTATCGCTACTCAGGTACAACACTTAATATTTTAGATGAAGCGACAAAGGTTTATGAGCAGGCACTCACTCAACAGGCTCAATTACTGAAAAGCCAATACGCTAATATTAAGTTTCATACCAAGATCCGTATTGGTGTTCCTTATATTGAAATTATTAAGGAGGCCAAAGAATTAAATGCAACTATGGTGGCGATTGACTCTCACCGTGCTGATAAAACGGTCGCTTGTCAGAGAGGGAGTAATACGCTGAATTTGATGAGAAAGTCTGAAGTACCAATTTGGTCGATCAGTACAAATGCGACCTTAGTTAAGCGAGTCGTTGCTGCGATTGATCTAACTAATCAAGACTATCAGAACTTTAATCATAAAATCATAGCACTAGCGTCAGATGTTTGTTCTGTGTTTGGCGCCGAGCTGATCCTTTGTCACGCTTGGCGATTAGAGTCAGAGGGTTTTTTGAGAAAGTGGAACCGATATGAAGATATCGATATCGCTTTGCTTTCCAAAAGTATGCGAGATGATCGTATGGCTCGGCTACAGTCTTTGCTTGAACCTTATGAGAATAGTGCCATCACTACGAACGTTGAATTACTTGAGGGCGAGACGCGTGAAGTTTTACCTGAATATGTCGTAAATAGTGATATTGATTTAGTGATTCTTGGTTCACTTTCGCGGGAAGGAATTGCCGGTTTTCTGATGGGCAATACCGCAGAATCTATTTTGAATCAGTTAGACTGCTCGGTGGTTACATTAAAGCCAGATTCTTTTAAATCACCAGTACTGTCAGAGAGTGAATAATGACGACCCATTCTATCCATGACCCAATGGTTCTTTTGGCTTAGGATCGTCTGTGTAGTGAATTCATGGAATAGATACAAAAAGGCTGGTAGTGACTAAACTACCAGCCTTTTTTCTATAGACTAAACCATGCTAGCACCCACAGGGGATAAGGTGAAATGCGAGCAAAAATCAGTAAAAGTTATACACCGTCTTCTTTATGCAGACGTTGACACGCTTTACCATCACTGTGGAATAAGTGACAACGGTTAGCTGGGATACCAATCTCGAAGGTATCTCCCGCATCGATGTTCAGGGTATCGGTTTCACGGTAAATGAAGTTAGCATCGACGCCACTTAGGCTTAGGTATACTTGTGTTTCATGGCCTAGTTTCTCTACCACTTGTACTTTACCTTCGATACACGCATCACCTTCAGCGCAAGGCACTAAATGTTCAGGGCGAATACCCAGTGACATACGCTCACCACGGGTGACAGTTGTTCCATCAACTGGGATCCAGAACGCTTTTCCATTGGCGAGTTGTACCATGACGCGGTCTTTTTCTGCCTGTTCAATGAACACGCTCATAAAGTTCATTTTTGGCGAACCAATAAACCCAGCAACAAAGCGGTTTTGAGGGTAGTGGTAGAGTTCTAATGGTTTACCCACTTGCGATACAAAACCATCATCAAGCACGACGATTTTATCAGCCATTGTCATGGCTTCAATTTGGTCGTGGGTAACGTAAATCATGGTGCTGCCAAGCTGTTTGTGCAGCTTAGATAGCTCGATACGCATTTGAACACGCAGTGCAGCATCTAGGTTAGACAGTGGTTCATCTAATAGGAATACATCGGGTTGAGCAACAAGCGTACGGCCGATAGCAACACGTTGACGTTGGCCACCAGAAAGGGCTTTTGGCTTACGCTCTAGCAGGTGACCGAGCTGTAGAATATCAGCTGCATGGTCAACGCGTTTTTTAGTTTCAGCTTTATCTGCTTTGGCGATCTTCATGCCAAATGACATGTTGTCAAAAAGATTCAAGTGCGGATACAGTGCATAGGATTGGAATACCATACCAACACCACGTTCAGATGGTGGGACATCATTCATCCGCTTATCACCAATGAATAGGTCACCTGATGTGATCTCTTCTAAGCCAGCAATACAGCGTAGTAGCGTTGATTTACCACAACCTGATGGCCCAACGAATACAACGAACTCTCCTTCAGCGATGTCGAGATCGACATTCTTGGAAATCAGGTTATCTCCATATGCTTTACATACATTTCGTAAAGTGACACTCGTCATCGAGCCATTCCTCTAAGTTTTGTTGTCGCCTGTAAGCATTATGGTATTCATTCATATGCTTACAGGTAAAGAATTTTATGAGTATGTTGAAGAAAAAACGGTAGCGGCTTTCACCTAACGGCTATCAGTCCGCTACCTTACCAATCTCACATAGCTTACTTCCCCAAGAAGCTATGTGGTATTTAATTCCAGCGGTATGTCGACACCGGAATTACATCGGTCAAAAAACAATAACTGTCAATGCGGTTAAACATCTTCAACAACCCTGTTGGGTATGGAGCCATTTTCATTAAGATAGCAATCAATAACATCCTCCTTGCTAGAAATTAAAATAGGGTGACAAAGGGGGAGGAGTGCCTAGATCACAGTTTAAAAACTAAAGGGGTGAGGTTTTTTTTATACCCCAATAACATGTGCTTTCTATCACAAAAAACAGAGGTTATTAGATCTCTGTCACGGACTCATATCGACAGTGATCACGCTTTTGCTTCTTAGCCTTCGGGGGCGTAGTAGATAGGAGGATGTGACTTGCTGGTGAGTAATGGAAGATGAAGCCTGAAATTACGGTGTGAACAGGTCTGTCATACCTATAAAAAATAACAATCACGAAGGATGTTTAAAATGAAGAAAGTCCTCAGTACTGTAGCGCTTTGTACCCTAGCAGCTCTTGGTTCAATCAATGCGCATGCAGCAATTGAAGAAGGTCAATTGACCATCTGGATCAATGGTGACAAGGGCTACAACGGTTTAGCTGAAGTCGGTAAACAATTTGAAGCAGAAACAGGTATTAAGGTGACTGTTTCTCATCCTGACAAACTAGAAGAGAAGTTCCCACAGCAAGCTTCTACTGGCGATGGTCCAGATATCATTTTCTGGGCACACGATCGCTTTGGTGGTTATGCACAAGCGGGTCTTTTAGCAGAAGTGAAACCATCAGCTAACTTTAAGAAGAAGTTTGTTGATTTCACATGGGATGCTGTTTCTTACAACGGTCAATACGTTGGTTACCCTGTTGCAGTAGAAGCTCTTTCTCTTATTTACAACAAAGCCTTGATCAAAACGCCACCTAAAAACTGGGAAGAAATGGCTGCGCTTGATAAGGAACTACAAAAAGATGGTAAGAAAGCCATCATGTGGAACCTACAAGAACCCTTCTTCACATGGCCTGTACTTGCGGCTGATGGCGGTTACGCATTCAAATTCACAGCTAACGGCTACGATGCAAAAGATGTGGGTGTGAACAACGATGGCGCAAAACGCGCGATGACCTTCGTGAAAAAATTGGTTGATGGCGGTGTGATTGCACCAGACGTTGATTACTCAATTGCAGAATCTGGCTTTAACAAAGGCGAAGTGGCAATGACTATCAATGGCCCTTGGTCTTGGGGCAACATTGATAAAGCGGGTATCGACTATGGTGTCGCTGTACTACCTAAACTAAATGGTAACCCTTCTAAGCCTTTCGTTGGTGTATTAACAGCGGGTATCAGTACTGCATCACCTAACCAAGATTTAGCTGTCGAGTTTATTGAAAACTACCTGCTAACTAACGATGGTTTACGTAAAGTAAATGACGACACGCCACTCGGTGCTGTTGCCTTGAAATCATTCCAATCTGAGCTAAGCGAAGATGCACGTATTGCCGCAACAATGGACAATGCGATGAATGGTGAAATCATGCCGAACATTCCTCAAATGTCAGCATTCTGGTACGCAGAAAAAGCGGCTATCGGTAACGTAGTAACGGGCCGTCAATCTGTTGATGACGCACTAAATACTGTTGCAGAACGTATTACCAAGTAACACCACCCATCCCGAGGGGAAGCGTGCTTCCCCTCGAAAGAAGTACTGTGAGGATCACTAATGCAGTCTCATCAAACTGCCGACATGGCGATAGACGCTTCCGATATGGAAAATTCAAAAAAAACTAGCCTTGACCATAAAAAATGGTTGAAGTGGGCCTCGTTAGGATTAGTCAGTCTAATCAACGGCTACGCCACGATTCTAATGTATGCTCGCAGCGAATACGCTTTTGCATTATTAACCCTTTTTGTTACCGCGCTAGGCGTATATGTTTTTGCGCGTAAAGAAACCTATGCCCACCGTTATATTTTCCCGGGTGTGGCTGGGATGATTCTATTTATTATTTTCCCTTTGCTTTATACCATTGGGTTAGCATTTACTAACTACAGTGGTACAAACCAACTCAATTTTGATCGTGCGCAGAGTGTATTACTTCAACAAAGCTTCCAAAGTGGTGACAGTTACAAGTTCACTATGTATGAGCAAGATGGCAAATACAGCATTGCGGTTGAAGATGATGGCCAGTGGTATGTGACGGGCAATATTGATCTTGCTCAGTTGCCTACAGACGATGTTTTATTGGCTCCTAGCGAAGTACCAGAAGGTAAGAAGGCGCCGCTGAAAACGGTTATTAGTAACAGGGCTGCACTTTCTGAGATTACATTAGCAACCGCTGAAGGCTCAGAGCTTAAAATGTCTGGCTTACGTACCTTCGCTGAAATTACCCCTCTTTATCTGTTACAAGATGACGGCGAAACACTGATTAACCAACGTGAGAACATCACATTAAAACCTAACTGGGATATTGGTCATTATCAACAAATTGATGCAAATGGTGAGTTCGTTGGTGAAGCGCTATCACCGGGTTTCATTGTTAATATTGGTATGGATAACTTTACCCGTATATTTACCGACCCAGGTATCCAAGGCCCATTCTTTAAAATCTTTATTTGGACAATTTTATTCTCTGCATTGACTGTTGTACTGACGCTTGCAGTGGGTGTAGTGCTTGCTCAAATTGTTTCTTGGGAAGCATTGAAAGGCCGTGGTGTTTATCGTGTATTACTGATTTTGCCTTATGCTGTACCAGCCTTCATTTCAATATTGATATTCAAAGGTTTGTTTAACCAAAGTTTTGGTGAAATCAACCAAGTATTAGAAGGGTTATTTGGCTTAAGCCCTGCATGGTTTACCGACCCGTTCTTAGCGAAAACCATGATTATCATTGTGAACACTTGGTTGGGTTATCCGTACATGATGATCCTGGCTATGGGTCTACTAAAGGCAATTCCAGAAGATTTGTATGAAGCATCTGCAATGGATGGTGCAGGTCCGATTGATAATTTCTTTAATATTACAATGCCATTGCTTGTTAAACCGATGATCCCGCTATTGATTGCTAGCTTCGCGTTTAACTTTAACAACTTCGTATTGATTCAGTTATTGACCAACGGTGCGCCAGATATGATTGGTACCAGTGTACCTGCCGGTCATACCGACTTGCTAGTAAGTTACACCTACCGTATTGCGTTTGAAGGCGCTGGTGGTCAAGACTTTGGTCTAGCAGGTGCAATCGCTACAATCATCTTCTTATTGGTTGGTGGTCTGTCGTTACTGAACATGAAATTCACTAAGCTTGAATCTGAGTAAGGGATACAGAATATGGCTATGGTTCAACCGAAATCATTGAAATACAGATTGTGGGCTACGCACATTGGCATGTGGATCTTCCTTGGCATTATGATGTTTCCGCTGCTAATGGTTATCGCGATTTCATTCCGTGAAGGTAACTATGCTTCAGGTGAGTTAATTCCAAGTAACCCATCGTTAGAACACTGGAAATTGGCATTAGGTATTACAGTTGAGCATGCAGATGGCACTGTGACACCACCACCGTTCCCTGTACTGACTTGGCTGTGGAACTCGGTAAAAGTCGCTGGCCTAACAGCGATTGGTATCGTAACACTGTCAACAACCTGTGCTTATGCCTTTGCGCGTATGAAGTTTGTAGGAAAAACATTGATTCTTCGTGCAATGCTTATTTTCCAAATGTTCCCAGCAGTACTGGCGCTTGTCGCACTGTACGCATTGTTTGACCGTTTAGGTGCTTACGTTCCGTTCCTTGGTATGAACACACATGGTGGTGTTGTATTTGCTTACATGGGCGGTATAGCGCTACACGTATGGACAATCAAAGGGTACTTCGAGTCTATCGATAGCTCATTAGAAGAAGCGGCCGCTTTGGATGGCGCAACACCGTGGCAAGCATTCCGCATGGTTCTATTACCATTGTCTGTGCCAATTCTTGCTGTTGTATTCATTCTGTCGTTCATCGCAGCGGTAACAGAAGTACCGGTTGCATCACTGCTACTACGTGATGTGGGTTCTTACACTCTTGCCGTTGGTATGCAGCAATATTTGTACCCTCAGAACTACCTGTGGGGTGACTTTGCAGCAGCAGCGGTACTTTCCGCGCTCCCAATTACCCTTGTGTTCTTGATGGCTCAGAAGTTCCTTGTTGGTGGCTTAACGGCTGGTGGCGTGAAAGGATAATTAGGCAGTAAACAGTAGATAAAAACCCGCTATCTAGCGGGTTTTTTGTTTTGGAAAAACAGTGGCGATAATACTTGTTGCCGCTCACCTTCATAGCTGGGTTCGGTACTCTTATTAATACACCATCACTTATCTTCAAAAATCGTCATTTAGTATGGCCTTGTTGACATGCTCACTCATACACAATGCACTCATCCTCTATAACGCTGCAATCGATAAGTATACCGTCATCTTCAATAAAAATAGTTTCTGGGTAGTCACCTTCGATCATATTAACCTCAGAAAACGCATCAAAATCGTCATCGATAATAACGGCATCAGTATATTCATTGTCAGTGAAAATAGGGTTGTAGACTTCTTCAGCACCAACAGATGTGCAAACGATTAGTAATGTAAATACTGAGACAAAGGTGAACTTCATTCAACTTCCTTTTGTAATGAACGATGTATTTTAATTGGCAATGGTAGCATGTTTTCGCTACTCTGAAAGGAGGTGGGGCTCACAGCTTGTTTGTCTCTTTGATGGCGCAAGGCGGTGGCATGAAGCGAACATATAGGGTGTGTTTTAGAGAGTAAGCGTAGGTTTTTTCTATTGGTTTATGGTACTGATTGGGAACTTATCGCAGCGATAACACACTAACTAAGTGATGATAAAAGCATCGGTTAATCTGAATTATTTTGTTTTATCTAGTCGATTAGACTGCTACTATAATTCTTAGACAGTATTTATTCTACTCTGCTAACTCTTTGATTTTATAAATTAATGGCCTTGCGGAATAGTTGCATATGGTTCGAATAATAATAAGGCTGACCTTTTTCACTTAGAGGAAAGCCACTCCCAAGTATAGGGCTTAACTAATGGTTTGGTCGCCGATCTGTTAAGATTCCGTACTTACCTTTATATTGGCGTTGCTGCATAGCTGGACTGATGCTTTCTTAGTTAACTAAGATAAGATAGGTTTTATTGGTAACCAAAACCCGATGTTTTCATCGGGTTTTTTTATGCGTACGGTTTATAACAACGAAAGCTAAAATGAAAATTGCATACCAAATTTGTAGCCGATCTCTGTTTTATGGCGGTTTGCGAGCTCAAGGCCTGCGACTAAACCAAAGACTCGACCAAATTGGAAGGTGTTATCAAAAGAGATACTCTGGCGTGATTGTTTAAACATCTGCTGCTGTACATCAACGCTGAGGTTCCAGTGGTTGGCAATTTGTGTTCGCACACCCACTTGGCAGTATGGTGCAAGTTCTGAGTTGCTTGTCGTATTGTCACGAGACGCGCTGTAGTTCACCACGCCGCAGCTCATCGGAATACTAAAGAATGGACTTCTGTAAGGGGCAAAGCCCAAGCCTGCTTGCCACTGATCGATATCAGAGCTGAATCGTGTAGTAGCGTCAGCATAACCTTCAAAATAGACGCCAGCAATAATCTCAGCTTTAATATCTAGGTAAAAACCACCAAGGTTTTTCCACTCTTCATTTTGGTATTTATCGTTATAGTAGGGCGCCATTGCGTCTGTCGCATAACGCGTATGTTTATAACCAAAACCAATGTGGCTGAAGTTGTCGTTGATGTTGCTTGAAGCAAAAGTTGGGGCTGCAAAAAGGGAGATAAGAAGTAACTTTTTCATCCGTAAAATCTCGAACCACTATAAACAAAACACGCAGTATGTGGTGAGTGAAAACTATTTGCCAGCAGTAAAGTGCGATTGGTTTTTACTTCGTTCACTCATGCTTATGTCATCGGTATGAAGGGATGTGGCGTGGTTTTTTCTGTATGAAAAGCCAGCGGATTTGGTATGAGGGAGTCGGCGTATTATCTGGATGACTATTGTCGTTTTTAAGGCACTCCTTTGCCTTAATTAATTTATAACATTACACGATTACGCCCTTTCTGCTTGGCCTTATACAAGGCTTGGTCAGCAGCTTTAAGGACATTATCTGGGTTATGATCTGGGAAGCTGTCGGCGATGCCGATACTGACGGTAACATTGGTTGAGTTGTTTTTTTCTTCTTTTTTCCGCATTTTCTCTCCCTTCTTTGCATTGTCAGGGCGGGTGGAGTGATCGCGAATTATCAGATCATAGGCTGCAATTTCTTGGCGAAGATCATCTAAGAAAGCTTTACATTCATTCGCTTCTTTTCCTTTATACATAATGGTGAACTCTTCACCACCGTAACGGAAAACTTGCGCACCACCTTTGGTGTTTTTCATTATTTGCGCGACTAGCTTGAGAACATCATCACCTGTTTTATGACCATAGGTATCGTTGAATTTTTTAAAGTGGTCAACATCAAGCATTGCAAGGGTATAGGTACGTCCTAGGTGCTTTAATTCTGTTTCTAATGCACGTCGACCAGGTATGCCAGTCAGTTGGTCTACAAAGGCTAATTCATGGCTACAAGTAACGAGGTTGAGCAATAGAATCAGAGCCGCAATAGAGAATGCTGTGCTTGATATGAAGCTAAACTGAAATAGAACAAACGTCATGCAGGAGAACAATAAACTAACGAATACGGTTTGATCCGAACCCAAGTTACGTTTCAGTATGGTTGATGCGCTGCTCAGTGTGATGGCTATCGAAAGTAGAAAAAGTACGATAGGCATAGGAGAGAAGCTGGGGATTGCAAATAAGTAACTGTCCCATAGCCAGTCTAGATCACTATGACTAAAGTGATTAACGACAAGGGCTGACCAGGCAATTTGCATCACAATAAAGAGCAGGTAATACCCTCCAAACCGCGAATGTAGCCTTTTGTCTGGCAATATATGTATTTGTAGCAAGTTCAGTGGCAACAATGCAGACAGTAATACATAAATAAGCTTAGTTTCGTTATTAGAAAGTGGAGCTTGTAAGTAATTTTGAATGAAATAATACGCCACACCCATCAAGAGTGCGGTTAGTCCTGTTCGGCCTTGATTAAACGGTTGGCTGAGTAAAACAACGAGTGCGAACAAAACATAGGGAAGCGTGAAAAGTAATGCCTGATACGTAACAAGCGTATATTGTGCGTACTCTAGTAGGAAAAGGGTACTCAGTGCTAAACAAACTGGTAACCCAAATCGAAACCCTGCGCTTCTAAATACATCAAACGATAGTGGCAGCATGCAATCGTATTCCCTAGCGGGTATTTCTCCAAATCATAATGTTTCTCGTTATGTACGGTTCACTAGCGAGTAAATATTAGAAATATTCCCCTGGTGTATATTCTTTAAGTTGATGACTAATAAAGTAGTGTTAGATGATCAAAAGATAGAATGTTGAGGGTTATCTCCCTCGCTAGTTGTTTATCGGCAAATTGGTGAATTACTTGATAAGGTAAGGAAACAGCTGGCGCTTTTGCTCTGTTGTTAGATTTTCTACACACTCAATATTGCGCTCTGGAATACCTTCGGGATCAGGGTAGTGCTTGAGTACCTTCTCCATACTTTCTTCACGAATCAGATGGAAGATTGGGTAAGGAGAACGATTGGTTAGGTTCTCTGCATCATCAGCTTCTGTTCCGTAGAATTGGTAGTCTGGATGGAAGCTCGCGATTTGATATGTCCCTTGCTTATTAAGCTGTACCACTAAGCCTTCGACTAAATCGAGAAATTGGTTGTAGTCGTCAAAATCAGCCAGCATATAGGGTGCAACGACTAGGGTTGTTTCTAACTCAGCGACAGGTGTTTCATCAAGGTTACGTAGTTCTTGATAAATGTCTTCAAGCAGTGCAGCTTCATCGCTATGCTCACTGACATGAATTTTGATTTGTTTATTGCGATTGGGTTTTGCTGCAAATGGGCATAGATTTAGGCCGATTACGACATCTTCCAACCATTGTTGTACGACTTGAGCAACGTTTGACATGGCTGATATTAACTCTTATAAGTTTTTTGATAAGGGTAACAGTAAATCAGCGTAGAGACGAGATAATCCCTATTGGGGGTGATGATTTAACGCGTTTAGCAATGCCGAAGAATGCGATGCATATTGAATGTTATGTAAATCGCTATATTTATCTAAGTTGCAGGTATAAAAAAACCGACATTGTGTCGGTTTTTTTGTTCATAACTGTAAGGGGTTAGGCTTTTTCTTCAACCGAACTTTCAGTTTTAGGCGCTGGATACTGTTGAACAGGACGAGCAACTAATTGACGGGTCGCAGTACGAACTTCTGCTAACTTCACTTCAAAGTTATCGCCAAGTTGGTACTCACGCACTTTATCAATATTAATGACGCCAAGCTCACCACTGCATTCGATACGTTCTTTATTATCAACGATCAATGAGCCAGGGATAAAGGCAGCTGCACCATTTTCAAGTAGACGAACACGCATACCAGCACGGTTAATATCAAAAATTTCAGCGGTAAAGATGGTTTCTTTTTTCACTGCATTTGATAGTAGACGCACATATAGCCAGTCTGAAACGTCACGCTCAGCCATGCGATGGAAACGACGGTGTGCGGCAATTTCATCACCCACGGTATCGTCAGGCTTTTGGCTTGACTCGTTACCCGTAATAACGGCTTTTAATAGGCGATGGTTAATCATGTCACCGTACTTACGGATAGGTGATGTCCATGTCGCGTATACATCCAGCCCCATCGCATAGTGAGGCGCTGGCAGGTTACCCACTTCACTGTATGCTTGGAACTTGCGTAGTCGGTTATCAAGGTAAGTGGTATCTTGCTCATTCAACCAACGACGAAGTGCGCTGAAACCGGGTAAGGTTTCAATTTCTTCTTTAGTAAATGGCGCTTCTGCTTTGGTTAGGAATTCCATTGCGGTATCAATTTTCTCAGGATTGAAACCAGCATGGGTGTTAAACACACCTAAGCCAAACTTATCACGAAGTATACGACCCGCACAGATGTTAGCGGTGATCATCGCTTCTTCAACCATGCGATTTGCAGTACGGCGAGGATCTGTGTGAATCGCAATCACATCGTTATCTTCGCTTAGTTCAAAGCGGTAATCTGGACGATCTGGAAATACGACAGCGTTGTTTGCACGCCAGTCACTACGCGCATTTGCGAAAGTGTGTAGTGCATCAATTTGCTGGCGAATAACGTCACTTGGAGTGAAGCCTTCACATTCACCGTTTTCGATAAGATCTGAGATGTTATCGTACGCAAGGCGGCCATGAGATTGAATCCAAGCCGCGAAGAAAGTGATGTCATCGCTGATCACGCCTTCTTTGCTTACATTAACGCGACAACAAATAGCAGGGCGTTTTTCATTTTCCATCAATGAACAAAGCTCGTCGCTTAGTTCACGCGGTAACATTGGAATATTACGACCCGGTAAGTAGATAGTGAAACCACGCTCGCGTGCTTCTTTATCCATCTTGTTATCTACTTCGATGTACGATGTTGGATCGGCAATCGCAATAGTAATGTCGAAGCTGCCGTCTTCTTTCATTTCAGTATATAACGCATCATCCATATCTTTGGTTGATTCGCCATCAATAGTGATGAAAGGAATATGAGTCAGGTCTTGACGTTCAAGACCTTCATCTAGCATCGACCAGCTCTCTTGTGGTGCAGGCTCTGCATTAGGTAGGTTATGACGAGCAAGCGTTACCCACCAAGGGGCAATTTTGTCATTACTGTCTGTGATTTTTTCACTTACTACACAAGAGAACGCTTTATTCTTAGCGTCATTCGTTGTATCAAGGGGGTGATTGTTCAGGTTTGCAACAACCCAATCGCCTTCGTTTAGGCTTTCTGGGTTAAGGCCTTTGATTGCACGCGCTTTGATAGCATCTTTTAATTGCGGGTGATCAGGCATGATATGCAAGCGGCTACGAATCAATTTAACGCGGCCAATAAAGCGCGTTAGCGATTGCTCTACAAGCTCTTGTGGTTCAGCAACTTCGCGCTCTTTTTCTGTTCGGATAACAGCAATTACACGATCGCCATGCATAACATTCTTCATGTATGTTGGCGGGATGAAAATACTGTCTTTACTGTTGTCGAGTTCCAAAAAGCCAAAACCGCGATCAGTGGCTTTGATAGTCCCTTCTTTTTTTGGAAGGGTTTCTTGAATTTGCTTCTTTAGCTGGGCTAGTAGTGGGTTGTCTTGAAACATTTTACCTGGTCTCAGAATGTGAACCATCACACTATACGGATTTATCGTAAACGGCACAAACTACAGCAGTGATTGAGTAATATTATTCGACCTATTATTAAGAACATACCTGCTGACATGGTGTTAATTATCGCTAATGAAAGGAAATGCCGCCATCAGCTGACATATTTATGTCGTATCAATCGTCTTTATGGCATAGCGTTTGCTCTGACTTCACAAACTAATCAAAAGTTTCTAGTTCATACTAAAGGCAACCGCAATACTTTGCATAGGCCGCTGTCTTTATTGATTATTTAATACAGATGTAAAGACTCAATAAGAGCCGCAATAATTAAAAAACAATGCCAATCTGAATAGGTTATTACACAAGTGTCACTGAGAGCCCTGTAGCTATAAGGTCAGTGGTTGTCGCCGTGAAATTGATGACGTGTTTATGTTGATTGGCATGCTTTGGCGCTAGGGTGATTTATGACTGTCTGTGATATTACGGGGCTAAATGATTTAGTCGAACAGCTTGCACGGCAAGCAAATATGGAGCGGTGGTGCTATTGCTTAATGTCATCACTGCACACAGATTTAAAACTGGATTCAATTACATTATTGGTTGAACAAGATGATCGTACCTATGTGTTTGCGAGTTGGGTTGGGCGAGCTGATTACAGGTACTACAATCAGCCATTATTAATGACGGAGTATAATGGTGTTCCCACAGGCCTGTTTGAACAGGCGAAGCAGAATCATGAGTTTGTTCGTGCCTACGTAAATAAACCGTATAAAGCATTATGGAATATTGAAGATAGTCTATGGTGCCAGATTTTACTTCCTATTCAGATGCACGGTCGTAATGTTGCGTATATCTATGCAGAAACAGCTAACTCAGCCCGTTTTGAAGCCAGCATTCACTATGTTGAAAAATTGTTAGTGGTGTTGGCATCCGATATTAGCGCTCGGGTACTACAGCAAGAAGTGATTCACCATAATATTACGCGTCGTAGTATAGAAGCTGAGTTAGAAGTACGGAAACAATCGATAACTGATTATTTGGGGTTAATGCGTAATCTGCATGAAGTCACATTGAAATTATCGCAGGCGACTCAACTTGATGCCCTCTACCGTCAAGCGATTGAACTCGGACGTGCTTATTTAGGCATAGATAGAATGGCTATTTTCCTGACTGACTTTGAATCGAACTTAATGTTGGGTACTTACGGAACATCACCAGATGGACAATTGGTAGATAGAAAGAGCTTTTATAGTCAGATCCCTGATCATCCACTTGTTAATGAAGCACTGAGTCATAAAAACCATGTTGTTGTAAAAGAAAATGCACCTTTGTACTTTGGAAAGGAGCAAGTTGGCATTGGTTGGAATGCGATGATTGCGATGTGGAACGGTACGGAATGCATTGGTTGGGTGGCTGTTGATAACCTAATTAACCAACGTGCGCTGTCTGAGCATCAAAAAGAAATTTTAAAACTGTTTGGTGCGGCGATAGGTCAGCAGATTGTGATACGCCGTCATTATGATTCGATTAAAGAATTAAACATTGATTTGGAAAAACGTGTCATTAGGCGTACACAAGAACTGCAAGCCACTAACCGCGCTCTTGAAGAGGCTAATCGCAGCCTTGAGCTGTTATCGATGCAAGATGGTTTAACGGGGATCGCAAATAGGCGCTTTTTTGATCTTCGGTTGTCTCGTTATTGGCAAATAGCAAAAGACAAGCGTGTACCGTTAACGTTACTGATGATTGATGTTGATAACTTTAAGTCATTCAATGACACGAATGGCCATTTAGAAGGTGATCACTGCCTTAAGATGATAGCGTCCCGAATCGAAAGTGAATTGGAGGTTCATAAAAAGTCGGTAGTCTGTCGATATGGTGGCGAAGAGTTTGCGTGCTTATTACCAACCGTGGATAAAAATATGGCTATTATGGTCGCTGAAGATATTAGACGGGCTATTGTAGATTTGGCAATTCCTCATTTTACAGCAAATAGCCATGTCGTGACTGTCAGTGTAGGAATCCATACGGTGACGCCAGCGGGGGAGTTTAGTATGAGCGAAGCCCTAATGACCTTGGCAGATAAAGCACTATATAAAGCAAAAACGAAAGGACGAAACTGCACGGTACAGTGGGAAGGTAAAAAAGAAGTATGTAATTAGCCGAGGCTATTTAATTCCTCTTTGTGACTCGCTTTATGTATAGCCTGCGTGATTCAGACTGCTTTCAATCAAATGGGCACTAAAGGTTATGGCTAGCGTCATATGCATTTGGTTCGTTTAACCAAATGATTAAATCGTAATAGTCGGTGTTTTTGATAGTGGAAAGGTGTTGTTAATGTATACTGCGCTACACTGTTATCAGTCAGATTGATTTTAGAAAGCCTCTTCTAAGTATATTAGGGAGGTTTTTTTGATCTTACACGCTGCATAATTGTTTGTTAAAGCTTGGTTTATCCCGTGCTCCTAGCAAGAACAAGGCTACTTTTACAGCACTGATAGCCTTAATTGTCCCAAAATGGGCATTTAACAGTCAATTTGTGACAGTGTTCAATTTTTTCTGGCTTTTTATCAAGTAATAGCGCAGAATACGCGCCTCTTATCGTCGAGGCCCATGCTTGTGGTTGCTGTTGCAGAACTCTTAAAGCAGAAGGGGCCCCGTTTTACGTTAGATTATTTATTGGGATCCCAATGCAAGAATCTGTTACAGAATTTCGTCAGTTAGAACTGGCCGACACACTACTATCCGCACTTGACTCTATGGGCTTTGTTTCACCAACGCCAATTCAAGCTGCATCTATTCCGTTGCTTCTTACTGGTGTTGATGCACTAGGTAAAGCACAAACAGGTACTGGTAAAACGGCTGCGTTTTCACTTCCTGTTCTGAATAAAGTAGACCTTTCTCAGCACAAGCCTCAAGCTATTGTTATGGCTCCGACTCGTGAGCTTGCAATTCAGGTTGCTGCTGAAATTAAAGTTCTTGGTCAAAATATCAAGGGCCTTAAAGTACTAGAAATCTACGGTGGTGCATCTATCGTTGATCAAATGCGTGCGCTTAAAAATGGTGCTCACATTGTTGTTGGTACTCCTGGTCGTGTTAAAGACCTTATTTCACGTGATCGTCTGCACCTTGATGAAGTAAGTACGTTTGTACTTGATGAAGCAGATGAAATGTTGAAAATGGGCTTCGTTGACGACGTAACTTGGATCATGGAACAAGCGCCAGCTTCTGCTCAGCGTGTATTGTTCTCGGCAACTATGCCTCCAATCGTTAAGCAAATCGTTGACCGTTTCCTACGTAACCCTGAGCGCATTGACGTTGCTGGTGAAAACCGCACTGTTTCTCAAGTAGAGCAGCAGTTCTGGGTTGTTAAAGGCGTAGAGAAAGACGAAGCAATGAGCCGTCTTCTTGAAACTGAAGAAACTGACGCGTCAATCGTATTCGTACGTACTCGTCAAGATACCGAGCGCCTAGCTGACTGGTTATCATCTCGTGGCTTTAAAGCTGCTGCACTTCACGGTGATATTCCTCAGTCTCTACGTGAGCGTACTGTTGATCACATCAAACGTGGTGTTATCGATATCCTAGTTGCAACTGACGTTGTTGCTCGTGGCCTTGATGTGCCGCGTATCACACACGTATTCAACTACGATATCCCATTCGATGTAGAATCATACATCCACCGTATCGGCCGTACTGGTCGTGCTGGACGTAACGGTAAGGCGATCCTTCTTGTTCGTACTAACCAAATCCGTATGCTTCGCACTATCGAGCGTGTAACTAAGTCTCGTATGGAAGAAATCCAACTTCCTAACCGCGATCTTGTTGCTGCGTCTCGTCTGAACCGTTTAGGTGAAGAACTAGCGGCTCAAAAAGAGCAAACAAATGTTGATGCATTTGTTGAGCTTGTTGCGAAGCTACAAGAATCTATTGAAGTAGATGCTGCAACACTTGCTGCAATGCTTCTTCAGCGTCAACAAGGTAACCGTCCGTTGTTCTACAACGGTCCAGACCCAATGGTTGCTGCTATCGAACGTGAAAAGCAACGTCGTGACCGTCGTGGTAGCGAACGTGGCGAACGCGGTGAACGCGGCGGTGAGCGTGGCGAACGTCGTGAACGTCGTTCATACAACAATGCTGACTGGGATACTTACCAGCTGCAGGTTGGTCGTGAGCAAGGTGTTCAGGTTAAAGATATCGTTGGCGCAATCGCAAACGAACTAGGCCTAAGCAAAGAGTTCATCGGCGCAATCAAACTGGCTCCTGAGCACACTTACGTTCAACTTCCTAAGAAGATGACTGCTGAAGTATCTGAGCAACTTAAAAAGCTACGTATCCGTCAAAACGATGTGAAAGCTGTTGTTGTAGAAGGTGAAGTACTTCGCGAGCACCGTGGTGGTAACGGTGGTGGTCGTCGTGATGGCGGTAACCGTGGTAACGGTGGCAATGGCCATCGTGGTCGTCGCGAAGGCGGCAACGGTGAGCGTCGTGAAGGTGGTAACGGCGAGCGTCGTTTCGACCGTAACCGTGGTGGCGACAACCGTGGTGGATACCGTGGTAACCGTGACGGTAACAACGCTGGTGGCAATGCAGGCGGCAACCGTCGTAGCAATGCAGACCGCAAACCACGTAGCGACGCATAAGCTTAACGCTTAAGTAGACTACATAATGAAACCGGGCTTTTTAGTCCGGTTTTTTATTGCCTGTTATTTACGAAATATAATAAATAATAAGCAATATGGTTTAGCTGATTAAGTCTGATTTATGGGTAAGCACGCTACGTTTGTTCGTGATGGTACTAGCTCAGAAATTTAGCGATAGCCGAGTAAGTGTGTGCACTGGCTTCTGGCATTAAATCGGGTAAATTTAAAAAAGCATGTATTGAGTTTGGTTGTTCAAGATAAAACGCCTTAACATGATGCGCCAACAAGCGGTGATAATAGCGCCGACCATCGTCTTTGATCGGACAGTACTGCGCAGTAAGTACTAAGGTCTCAGGGTGAGCATGAGTTAATTTCCCGAACAGAGGAGAGGCACCATGGCGATCATCATGTTCAGTAAAATACTGATCGAAATACCATTCAATTTTCTTACTTTCTAGTAAGTAACCTTCCCCATGTACCCCTAATGATCGCGCACTTAGTGTGTAATCTAAGCTTGGGTAAATTAGCACTAATTTATTAATAAGTTCTTTTTCCTGATATTGCAGCTGCTGTACGAGTGTCGCAGCCATAGCTGCTCCAGCAGAATCACCTACTAGCGATAGCGAGTTCGTAAATGGAATCCCCATAGTGGTCAGCGTTTCATGAATATGAAGTAAGCTGTGCAAAGCATCATCAATACCGGCAGGATAAGGGTGTTCTGGGGCTAATCGGTAGCCAATTGTGACGACAATTGCTTGGCAGCAGCTGGCAAGTTGTCGGCTGATTGCATCGTAAATATCAATGCTGCCGCATAGATGTCCCCCTCCGTGTAAAAAGAGAATAACGGGTAAGTGGGGCGCATTAGCTTGGTGGGGTGGTTTCAGCTCTGGTTGGTAAATGCGGCAGTGAATATTGCTTTGAGCCACAGTACAGTTAACGATAGCGGCCATATTAATATTGTCGCTTGTGTACTGCTTCGTTAATGTTGCTAATCCATCACGCACGATTTGCGGTGATAAGGGTAAAGAAGTGGCTTGCTGGTGGGTGGCCTTAAGCCAACTGCGTAAGTGGCTTGCCATTGGCATGCGCAATTCCTTTTTTCCGTTCTAAGTCTATTTCAGGTGTCCGCTTAATCAAATATTCTTTGAAGTTAGCGCATCGAGTTGGCATGTGTCGGCGTGGCTTGAAGTACAAACTTAACTCGAATTGGCTGGTAGCATAGTTAGTTAAAATAGGGACTAATTTACCGAGCGCGATCTCTTTTCCTATCAAGCAATAAGGTAAGTAGGCGATCCCTCCACCTGCAATTGCGATATTACGGAGGATCTCGCTATCGTCAGCCTCAACAGTTTGCGGAATATCAACAGAACTAGACTCACCATTTAATTCAAAAATCCATTTATTACCGCCCACCAAGGTGGTGGCATACAAGCAAAGGTGTTGTTTGAGATCTAATGGATAGATAGGCTCGCCAAACTGTTCTATATAGCTGGGGGAGCAGCAGGCAATAAGCGGTTCTTGCAGTAAAGTACGTTTGACCAATAAGCTATCTTTGTCTTGAAAGCCGCGATAGGTTGCATTGGCACGAACGGCAAAATCAACCTCATGAGTGTGGTCAACATCAAAAGCCGTTTCTATGACTAAGAAGTTGATATCAGGATGTATTTGAACATATTCCCCTATGATAGTCGCGAGATAGTGTTTGGCAAACAGCGGGGTGCTGGCAATACGGATGGTCCCACGATCTTCATGGCTGAGGTTCTGTACTTCATCGAAAACCTCGTTGATTTGACCGTGTATTTGATTAAAGCGATCAAATAAACGTTGCCCAGCTTGGGTTGGACTGATCTTCCGAGTTGTCCGTTTTACTAGACTGACCCCCATATTCTCTTCGAGCTCATTAAGCCAACGGCTGCCTGCAGAGGGCGATATTCCATATTGTTTAGCGGCAACACTGAGGGAGCCAGCTCTAATGACATGAAGAAAAAAAACCACCTTGTCTAACATGTTGCCTTCCATTGCTAATGTGATTGTTGTGAACAATAACGGTAAATTTAATTTGCCAACGGTCTACTATAGCAAAAAATGAGTATGCATCTTATTGCAAAAATATTTCATCTCTGCTCTGTGAACATATGCAGCAACTTCAATAGAAATAAATATGAAAATCTGAATTGCATCAATGTTGGTAATCAAATTGCATAACTGAACTATTATCAGGTAATAAGAAATGTGCCGTTGTTGCATTTGAACTAATTGTTTTTGAACAGATTGTTTTTCAATTATGTATAAGGGATGGAGTTATGCTGACGAATAAAGTGTGTATTGTGACAGGCGCTGCGCAGGGGATAGGCCGCTGTATTGCTGAAACCTTTGCCAAGCACGAAGCAAAAATGGTGTTTGTCTGCGATATGAATGCCAGCGCGATGCAAGACTTAGCGCAAATTTACACGAATGTTCGCATCGTTGAACTTAATGTGTGTGATAGACCCTCTATAACTCACTTTATTGAACAAGTGAGTGAAGAGTTCGGCACTGTTGATGTACTCGTTAACAATGCAGGGATCACGCGTGATAATTTGATTGATAAAATGACCGAAGATGAATGGGATATGGTCGCCGATGTAAACCTTAAAGGTGTGTTTAATATGACACAAGCTGTCGCTCCTTTAATGATGGAGGCTGGTCGTGGGTCTATTATCACGATGTCATCGGTGGTTGGGACTGATGGTAATATTGGGCAAAGTAACTATGCGGCGACGAAAGGTGGCGTGATTGCGATGACCAAAGGTTGGGCAAAAGAATTTTCACGCAAAGGTGCGCAAGTCCGTGCTAACTGTATTGCCCCTGGCTTTGTAGAAACCCCAATGACGGTCGATTTACCAGAGAAGGTGCTCGATTTTATGACAGCAAAAACACCACTAAAACGTATGGGTAAGCCACAAGATATTGCCAATGGTGCACTTTTCTTAGCGAGTGACAACTCTTCCTTTATTACAGGTCAGACGTTAAAGATAGATGGTGGATTGGTCATTTAACGATTGATAAAAAAGGTATTTATTAAAGAGCGCGGCAGCGCTCTTTTTAGTTACGTCGAGGATGATAATCACCTTGTCTTTATTTGTGTATCAATAAGTTAAGATGATGATCTTGGCTTAAGTTATTGTATTTTTATGTGGTATAAAATATCATGCATTTAAAATGCAACTTAAGTAAGGTCTTCTATGCGCTCTCTTTTTCTTAGAATGCGATTTATCCACTGGGTCGGTGCTTTGGCGCTTTTTATCAATGCCACATTCTTCACTGAAGCATTATTTTCTCAAATTCTCCAATACATTATTGTCGCCGTTTTGGTTATCCATGATATTGATGAAAAATACTGGGGTGTTGAGTCACTTAAGCGCGTGACTGAATACATGCATCGCTTTGAAAATAAAGATCTCTCGGTAGCTTGTGATGTCGATAGCCGCTATAACAGCGAGCTTGGTGCTGTGTTAACTGTGATTAACTCGTTTCGCCAAAATGTAAATAATGCGTTGATTGGTATTCAGCAGCAAGCGGCGAAAACTGACGAGGTCGCTGACTTATTAACAACCAAGACAAGTAATATCTCAGCACGTATTCAAGCTCAAGATGTCTTAGTCGAAAATGTTACGGCACAATTTCATCAACTTGATCAAACTGCGTCTGAACTGCAAGCAAAAGCCGAAGCGACAGAGCATCAGGTCATGAAGACACGTACCGGTTTATTGCAATCGAATGATGCTATGGGCGATATGGCAAAAAGCATTGGTTCTTACATGGACAGTAATCTTGCCCTTGATGAGAAATTTAAATCTTTGCTTGATCAGACTAAATCGATTGAAAGTGTTGTCTCTGTTATTGGTAATCTCGCAGATCAAACCAATCTACTGGCACTGAATGCTGCGATTGAAGCAGCAAGAGCAGGGGATCATGGGCGAGGCTTTGCTGTGGTCGCTGATGAAGTGCGCCAACTCGCTATGTCGACCCAGAGTAGTTTAGATCAGATCAATCAGATCATTGGCGGGATCTTAACGGCGGTGAACGAGGCGGGTGAACAGATGCAGGCACAGTCTTCAGAGCTTTCGACGTTATCGGAATATTCTCAAACCAGTCAAAATGAAGTCCGAGAAGCCTGTGACAATATTGAAGGGATTTTAACCTTATTAGGGCGTGATCGAGCACAAGATAATGTGGACGTTAAATATATAAGCCAGCTAGTTAAAGAGGTGGCGACAGAGATTGATGAACTGAAACAGTTGTCGAGCTCCAATGCATTTGACTGTAGTGAATTAGAGCAACAAGGCATGCGTTTATCTCAGGTTACCGAGCAAATTGTAGAGCAGCTAAGATCATTCAAAACAAACCCGCAAGAGAACCCTACTTCTTAACGTGTATTGGTACTGTTAGCATTAGTCATTAAAATGTTGGATAGAGCGCTTCGGCGCTCTTTTAATTGCTGTTAGTGAGCACTTGTCTACAACACTTCCCCGCTATGTTTTCCTACTTGGTATTCAAATACATTTTATCTTTGTGGAATGTCTAACAGTTAAATATGGTATGGTATCCTGTATTTGTGATGTTCGAGTGCACAAACAATGGAAAAACTGCAAGAAACCGCTTTTGATGAGGCCATTGCTTACCTATCATCGGTAAAGTCATTGAATTGGACAAAGGCTCAGCGAGCCACTTTTATATGTCAGCTAGAAGCGATGGACGCAAGTCTTGGGCTAGCGTGTCTTTCTCTTGACTCACTTCAATCAATGGTAAGCAGTATGACTGAAAATATTTCTTTCTATCCTTGCTTTCCTGCAGGAGAGGCTCCATTGCATGCTAACCCTGAGGATCTGTCATTACATGTTTATGCGGCATTGGCTTTATATCAGGAGTGAGTAATGCAATGTATGACGCTTAGCGATTACTTTACAGAGTTTGCAAGGCTTGAACGAGAGCAGAGGCAAGCTCAACGGCAGACTGAATTGGACGAACTAGCACTTTACTATCAACGAGTTTCTCAGCTGTATCCACAGCCCACTCATGCATCGCAAGTAAATGACGTAAGATGGAAAGCGCAATATCAAGGTTATACAGACGCGCTGAGCCATTTGTATCGGCACGAGTTTACACTAGGATGCGAGATTAATGTCTGGGAGGTCAGTGGCTTAAAACGTGACGAGGTGCGAAATACGGCTGTCTTGAGTTGGTGGCTGGATGCGAATGCATCACATGCTTTAGGTTATGCGCTGCTCAAGCAAGTTATTGAAGATCATCTTCCTGGGGTGGATGTTTTACACCTAGAGCGTGGGCCATACAGTGTTTGTCCTGAAAGCCTGCCTCTTGCTGAAATTCAAGACAGAATCGATATCGAGATTTTCTCAAACTCGTTGCTAATGTTTTGGGAAGTGAAAATTGATGCGCCAGAAGGTGCGAAGCAACTCGCACGATACCATCAATTGCTGCAAACCAAGCGTCGACACTTAGCGGTGGATTCGAGCCAAGCATTGGTTTATCTCACGACAGATAAACAAATTAAGTGCCACACAACACCTTTTACCTATGGCGTGACATGGGAAGGGCTGCGTAAAAGCTTTTTAACCGTTTTAGAGCACCTTCCTTCAAACCTGCAATCGCGCCAACTACTTGGCCAATACTGCCAATTTATACGTAATTTTTGAGGTAAATATGAAATATAGCCAAGATCTTGCTCAGCTAGTTATCGCCAATATTGAAAACCACGAGCGCGCTAAGAAAGTGCTTGCAGAAGTCGATGAGGTTGTTTTAGGACGGATTTCGCAAGAGATAAAGGAGCTATTAACGCAATTCCAAGCTTCTTTAGATTTTGAGTGTGATTTTGATTTGTATGAGCATGCTTGTATCGATTTTAGTTTTGCGCCTTGGCTCATTCAGGATGAGCGCTCCGTTTATTTTTCTGTTCAACCGTCAGAAGATAATGACGATGAGTGGATTTCTCACATTTGTGGCTTAAATGGTAGTAGCAACTACTTAGCGCTTCGTTTCTGTACGAATTATCGAACCTTAGGTATGAAAGCGATTCCATTCAAAGCTCGCTTGAAAGAAGCGTTATTTGAGAGCACCTCACTGATAGAAAAAGGCTTCAAGTTATCGGCAGATGGGTACTACGTTGAGTACGTGATTAAGTTTAATCATACCGATATTGCAGAAGGTTACCCGCACGATTTAGAGAAAGCGATGCTGCCTTTAGTTGCCGCAATGGATGCGTTGAAATCAGCTATGCCTGAGTTTGATAAGTTGCAGAAGATATTAATTAAACATGCTATAGCATGAATCCAGCTTAAAGATGAGTCGGTCGCTGAGTGAATCATTTCTAGCAGCCCCTAGTACCTATGGGGCTACTACCTCAATATTTATATGAATTGTAAGTGTCGTAAAGCCCATTAGTAATTTAGTGACTGCTCTATATCGCCCTATCCAGATTTAAACCACCGAATCGTTTTACTCTAAATAAAAGATTATCGATGAGTTATTAAATTAATTAAGCTACATTTTACTAACTACTAACTACTAAC